>JBIKMK010000714.1:0-2778 GCA_044359315.1 Bryobacteraceae bacterium
CAGATCGGAGGTGAGGCTAGTGCTTAAATCAAGGCTACTACCTTTCGCTTTTGCGCTTCTGTTATTTGCGGTTCCAGTCGCTGCTGCCCCCCTGGTCAGTGTTTCCAGCGGCTCCCTGGCCGTCACGGCTTTTCTTTCATCTGCCGGTTCGACCTATGACATTCGCGGTGCGATTGGTACCAACGTATCCTCAGGTGGCCCTACCTCTTCGGCTGTGGCCATTTTTGATCCGGTGGGCGGCACGGACCCCGGGGTAGTTGCTCTCCCGTTCGGCAATAGCATCCTGGTGGCTGCCGATGATCAAACGTCCGTTTCCGGCCTATACAGCGTGTTGTACGTTAATTTTGGGTTGATTTCGTTCCCAACCCCGACCACGATCGTGCTCCCGACGTTTGCCGCCCTGAGCACGCCGAGTGGCGTTCCGGGCCCCGGATTAGCGGCTTTGGTCAATAGTAATCCGTTGTACCTGTCCTTCGCGTTAACCGCAGTCGTTCTGGAATCTGATTTCACCATCGCCCAATGGACGCTCACAGGTATTTCCGGCACCTCGTATGGCCCGCCTTCGCCGGTGCCGGAACCGGGAACACTCGGATTGCTCGCTTCGTCGGTGGTCTTCGCCGCCGTGACCATCAGAGTCAGAAGGCGCTAACCAGTCGCCATTACGCGACTACGTTGCGAGCAACCGCTCAATAGAAGCGTCCCCCACCGTGAGACTTCGGAGCGGGGTATGCGCAGGATCGCTCGGTCTTGGTTGGCCGTGCGGAAACAGGTGCCAATCTGGTTCCTCAGTGCCGGACTTCGCCGCCGTCCAATCGCGGTGGATGTCGCTCCGTAACCGGACCTCGTCATTCAGCGGAATCTCCCGGCACCCCGTCGCCGACTTGGATTGGCCTGCGAGCAACCGATTCTTGTCGAAGTCGATGCCGGACCATTGGAAGCGTCCCGGTTTCGCCCGCCCACATTCCCGTCTACAACAGCAATCAGATCTAGTCCCGAGCAGGGGCGCATTCTTCACTTTGGGATTGAATTGAGCAAGCGCCGAAGCGGCAAACCGCAGAAAGGTCCCACGCCGAGAGCCGCTGGACAGTACCGGCCGCTCACTGCGAAGGGCGCCTTGAACCGGCCAACGACTCTGTGTTCACAACTAGCATCGGAACGCCTTTCGACGGCCCCAATGTGACGAAGCGCTTTCAGAGAGTCTTGAGAATTGCCGCTATCCCGCACCACCGGTTCCACGATCTGCGCACCGCCGCCACACTGCTGGCTGTCCAGGGCGTCCATTCAAAGGACATTCAGTCCGTCCTTGGCTGGGACCAAGTGGCGATGGTGGAACCGTACGCGCATTTTGTGGATGAGATGCGAAAGGATGCCGCCGACAAGATGGATACGATTCTGAAGCCGGAGGCTGTCAAACAGGCAGAGCCGAGAGCGAACTAAGCTGTAAGAAATTGAAAAGACTGGAGCCACCCGCGAGAGTCGAACTCGCGACCTGCTGATTACGAATCCATCCTTGTCAAGTCCCATCTGTAATTTATTTTCACTGTTTGTCCGTGAAATCAGCCACTTCTGCGGCCTTGCCGAACGCAGAGCAACGATTAGCTACGTATGGGATTGGAAGAGTTGCTGACAAAGCTGCTGACAAGAATTTGGTGCCCCGGCCCGTGCTAGAACCACCCGCTGATTGTGAGCGATTCTCGACCGCCTAAAGCGTCCAACTGCCTTCGAACGACAGAAGCCGAGGATCGACGAGGCGAGTACCAAGCAGGATATTGCAACATCTGCAATACTGATAGAGATGAACGCCGAGAGGCTTAAGATGGCGCGGCTAGTTGGTGGGTGGACGCAGGCAGAGGGCGCGTCAAGACTCGGCGTGTCTCAACCCTACTACTCCCAGTTGGAGAGCGGATTTCGCCCCCTTCCTGAAGCGTTAGCCCTCGTCGCCGTTCGTCAGTTTCAGCTTTCGCCCTCGGCGCTTCCCTTGCCCGAACTTGATCCGCACCTTGCTCCCCTGGACCCACGCGAACTTGCAGCCCAATTGGCATCGTTAGCCTATCCTGGGTTCGCGCACCTAACGAAGGCCTTGAGGCCAATGAACCCGGCGTTCCTCGTGGCGGCCGCATTGGCGCACGCTAATCTCGACCAGCGCCTCGTCGAAGCGCTGCCGTGGGTCTTGGCCGTGTTTCACGATCTGGACTGGGACTGGCTTCGCGCCCAATGCCGGCTGCGGAATCTGCAAAATCGCCTGGCCTATGTGGTCTTGCTGGCAATGAAGCTCCCCAAGCCAAAGGCGGATGCTGCGCTCGCCGATGCACTGTCTGAGTTGGAGATGTCGCGGCTGGCCGTTGAAGGTACGTTGTGCCGCGATTCTATGTCTGCCGCAGAACGAACCTGGGCGCGTAAGCATCGACCATCCGAGGCGGCACATTGGAATCTTCTGACGACCTTGACCGCGGACCAACTGACTCATGCCGCCTGACCAATTAGCCCAGGCAGGCGCGCCGGCTGAACCGTGGCTCTCGTTTCTGAAAGATCTCGACGACCGGCTCACCGAAGAGACAATTCTGCACTGTTTGGGCGGTTTTGCTGTTGTTCAGGCATACGGGTTGGAACGGGCAACCGCCGATATTGATGTAATCGCCGCGCTACCTTATGGAACGGCGAGTCAGCTGATGGAACACGCCGGAAAGGAATCGGCACTTCGCGCCACGCACGGAATCTATCTCGACGTAGTCACCGTCGCCTCCGTGCCCGAAAGCTACGAGTCCCGACTCAGCCCAC
>JBIKMK010000713.1:0-2778 GCA_044359315.1 Bryobacteraceae bacterium
CGGTGCGGCGGATGAACTGCGGCAGTGGATTGAGCTGACTTCCCTGCCCCTGTTCACTGTCACGATGGCCAAGGGCTGTGTTCCGGACACCCACCCGTTATGCCTTGGCTATGCGGACCCGGCGATGAATTACGCGGTGCGCACCGCCTTCAAAGAAGCCGATCTGGTGGTGGTGCTGGGCAAAAGGCTGGACTACCGGCTGGCATTGGCCGGACCACGGCTGTTCGCCCCTGACGCGCGCTTTGCGCAGGTGGACGTCCACGCGACGGAACTGGGGCTGAACCGGAATCTCGAGGTGGCGATCCAGGCTGACGTGAAGCAGACATTGCTCGCCTTGATGGACGAATCGAGCCGCCACCGTTGGGCGCCGCTGCCTTGGCTGAACCGCCTGCGGGAGCTCAAGCAGGACCACAGCCAGCGGCTGGCGCTAGCCGCGGCCGATGCGGGCTCGCCGCTACACCCGGCGGCGTTTCATGCTCGATTGCGGGAGTGCCTGCCGCCCGATGTGCTGTTTGCCTGGGACGGTGGCGACTTCACGCATTGGGGCCGGGCGACGATTCCAGCCAGCGAGCCGGGCGGCTGGTTGCGGCTCGGGCCACTGGGCACGATTGGGTCCGCGCTGCCCAATGCGATCGCGCTGAAGCTGGCGCACCCGGAGCGGCCAGTGGTGATGCTGACGGGTGACGGATCGCTGGGTTTCTACCTAGCTGAAATGGATACGGCGGTGCGCTACAAGCTGCCGTTCGTCATCATCGTCGGCAATGACGCGGGCTGGGGCCTGGAGCGCGAACTACAGTCCGCCACCGTTGCCGGGTCACCCAACATTGCCTGCGAGCTGGCACCGACGCGGTACGACCTGATCATGAAGGGCTTTGGGGGCGACGGCGAGACCATTGAGCGGCTGGACGAAGTGGCTCCGGCCATGGCCCGCGCGTTCGCCTCACCGGTGCCCTATTGTGTGAACGTCCGCATCCGCGGCATGCGGTCGCCTTTTACGGAATGGCAGATCGCAGGGAAGAAGTAGCTAGTCCACCACGGCTGCACCGGCCATCGCCATGAAGGCGCTCTTGACGAAGGCCGCGTCACCAGGACCGCTGGCTTGGATCAGGAACACACCCACCATATCCTTCTTCGCGTCCACCCAACCATGCGTGCCAAAAGCGCCACCGTGGCCATAGGTACCGATGGAGAGCAGATTCAACGTACCCATCGCCTCCTTGGTGACCTCCCAGGTGAGGCCGAACCCACTGCCTTGGGCGTTGCCGGCGCGGATCTCGCCGGTGTGAAGCTGCGTCATCATGGCGACGGCGGCGGGCGACAGCAATCGCTTGCCGCCATAGGTGCCGCCGTTCAGCATCATCTGGTAGAAGTGCGACAGATCAGCCGCGGTGGAGTAGAGGCCATAGGACGGCGCAGAGAACTTGGCGTTGGGACGATAGGCGCTGGACACGCCGCCGTAGAAGAGGCTATTGGCGCGCTGCAGCTTGCCCGGCCCGGCTACTTCATGCACCAGGGCGATGCGGCCGGTCTTGTCCGCGGGCGGGAAGATGAAACTATCCTTCATGCCAAGCGGCCCCAGGATGCGCGTTTCCAGAAACTTCTCAAAGGCCAGGCCGCTCTTCACCTCAATGATGCGGCCCAGTGTGTCGATGCCCATGTTGGAGTACTGCCACTTGGTGCCAGGCTCAAAGTCCAGCGCGACGGTCGCGTAGACCTTCACCGCCTCGGCGAGCGTCAGGTCCATCTTGGCGTAGAGCGCTTCGATCGGCTTTGGCGGCTGCGTGGGCATGCCGGAGGTGTGCGTCATCAGGTCGCGAATCGTGATGGGCCGCGTACCGCCCTTCTGGCCTTTGTATTCGGGCAGGTGCTTCTCCACGGGATCGCTGACCGACAGCAAGCCTTCCTCGGCCAGCATCATGATCCCGACGCCCACCACGGGCTTGGTCATCGACATGATCTGGAAGATCGAATCCTTGGCCATTGGCTTCTTGGAGTCAACGTCCTGATAGCCGACCGCGTCATGCGCCACCACCTGGCCATGGCGCATCACCAAGCTCACCACACCGGCCACCTTGCCTTCGTTGACAAACGCCTGCATGCGCGCCGGGATGCGCTTGATGCGTTCCGGGTCAACGCCCGGGGCCTTGTCGGCTGCCAGCAGATGAACGGCTGACAACAGCGTCAGCGATGTGGCGAAAAGCCTTCCGAATCTCATCAATGGGATCTCCAAATTCTCTAAACTCATCTCACCAAAGCCAGCCCGGCAACCGGCGGGGCTGGTCGTGCAGACCGCCGAAGCTTCAAAGCTTCTTGAGCGTGACCTCTGCATTGTAGTCCGGCTCACCGGACTTGGGGTCGTACTGACGATGGATCAGGTCGTTGGCTTCCGGCCAGTGGGCCTGGATGCTGCCGGGCCGGACATCACCCAGCTTGATGCGCGCGGTCATGCGGCCCAAAGCGGAGGTGAGCTCAACCGAATCGCCTTCCTGGAGTTGGTGCTTCTGCGCGTCCGCCGCACTGACGACAATCTCGTCGCGGGCGCAACCGGTCAGCGCATCCCGCTCTTTCAAGATCATTGAATTGAACTGCGTGCCGCGCCGGGTGGCCACAAACAGCTTGCCCCGGCCCCGGGGAGGCGGCAGCGGCAGGGGTGAAAACTGGCCCACAAAATCAGGAGCGGAACACAATAGCGGACCTCCGTACTGGAAGCTGTCGCCTTCGGCCTTGAGTTGTGCGATGCCGCGATACATGGGCATCACGCGGTCCATCTCCGCGCGG
>JBIKMK010000098.1:0-9986 GCA_044359315.1 Bryobacteraceae bacterium
CACGGCGTTCACCAGCGGAGCCCACTGGCCATAAATCGAGCCCGCCTGGCCGTCAGCATACGTGGGGTTGTCCCAGCTATCCAGCACCTGGATCTCATACCGGCCCATGATCTCGATGCCGGAATTGCCACGATCCTGGTCGCGGCTCAACACCTGGGCGGGGGACGCCCACTCGACGTGCAGTTGCATGTCGCCCAAGGCTTCCTTGGTGAAGATGGCGCCCGCTTTCGGCACCACCTCCAAATAGCCGTTCTCTACCTTCCAACCGGCCGCGCCCTTGCGCGACTGGAACGCATCCAGATTCTTGCCATCAAACAGCACGATGGCGTCGGATGGCGCCGCCCCCGGCGTGGCACCCGGCGTGATCTGGCGCGGATAGGGGCGGTCCTGGTCGTGGACCAGCCACTTCTGCTCCGGAATCGGCGGCGTGTCTTTGTATCCGGGACGCTTGGGCGGAGTCTGCTGGGCTGCGGCGAGTAGGGCGACCGCCAGGAGAGCAAGAATTTTCATCAACGGAAGTTTATCAGCCTCGCCACCGCAACATGGCAGCCACCACCGGCAGCCACTTGGGGGCGGCCCCTTTTCAGAAACCAGCGGGTGTAGATTAGGGGTGATGCGTTGGACCTTGTATTTCCTTCCGCTGGCTGCGCTGCACGCGCAGGACAGTGTCGATTTTGCCCGTGACGTACAGCCGATCTTCAATCGCGCTTGCAACGGTTGCCACGGCGCGAAAGCGCAGCTGGGCAATCTGCGGCTCGATTCTAAATCGATAGCCGCGCGCACGCTCCATGCCGGGCAATCGGCCGAGAGCAGCATGTACCAACGTGTCGCCGGTTTGGGCGATCAAGCCCGCATGCCGATGGGCGGCAAGCCGCTACCGGCCGCCGAAATCGATGTCATCAAGCGCTGGATCGACCAGGGTGCCAACTGGCCGGATGAACTTTCCGTGGATGCCGCGGTGAAGAAGCACTGGGCCTTTGTGCCACCGGTGAAAGCCACGTTGCCCGCGGGCAAAGCCGCCCACCCGATCGACCGCTTTATCCAAGCCAAGCTGGAACGCGAAGGCTTGAAGCCGTCGCCCGAAGCCGATAGAGTGACGCTGCTGCGCCGCTTGGCGCTGGACCTCACCGGCCTGCCGCCCACGCCGCAGGAAGTGGATCAGTTCCTTGCCGACAAGTCTCCGCGCGCATATGAGAAGGCGGTGGACCGCTTGCTCGCCTCCCCGCACTACGGCGAACGCTGGGCGCGCCACTGGCTGGACGCGGCCCGCTATGCCGATTCCGATGGCTTTGAAAAAGACAAGCAGCGCAACGTGTGGTTCTACCGCGATTGGGTGATCAACGCCCTGAATCGCGACCTGCCCTACAACCAGTTCATCACCGAGCAACTGGCCGGTGATCTGCTGCCCAACGCGACGCAAGATCAGCGCGTCGCCACCGGCTTCCTGCGCAACTCCATGGTGAACGAAGAAGGCGGCATCGACCCCGAACAGTTCCGCATGGAGAGCATGTTTGACCGCATGGACGCGGTGGGCAAATCAATGCTGGGCGTCACCATCCAATGCGCCCAATGTCACAACCATAAGTTCGATCCGCTGAAGCAGGAAGAGTATTACCAGCTATTCGCCTTCCTGAACGATTCGCATGAAGGCTCCATCCGTGTCTTTACGCCTGCTGAAGAGATGAAGCGCGCCGAGATCTTCCGCCGCACGCGCGAAGTGGAAGACGAGTTGAAGCACCGCCACGCCGACTGGGAAAAGCGCTTCACCGCCTGGAAAGATGGGCTCCTGGCGAAGCAGCCTACTTGGACGGTGGTGAAGCCGGAAGTGGAAGATATCTCCACCGGCGGCGCACGCTACATCGGAATGCCGGACAAAGGCATGCTGCAGGCCGGTTACGCGCCCACCAAGCACCGGGCGCACCTGACGCTGAAGACCGACCTGAAGCAGGTTGGCGCGATTCGTCTGGAACTGCTGATGGACCCCGATCTGCCCATGGGCGGACCCGGTCGGTCCCCCAAAGGTACGGCGGCGCTCACCGAGTTCGAAGTGGAAGTGGCCGCGGCCAATGCGCCCGACAAAAAAGAGAAGGTCAAAATCGTCCGCGCCAGCGCCGACGTCAACTTGCCGAAGACGCCGCTGGAGGCGATGTACCACGACAAGAGCGAGGCGCAGAAGCAAGGGCTGCGCGTCACCGGGCCGATTGATTTTGCCATCGATGGTGACGCCAACACCGCCTGGGGCATCGATTCCGGCCCCGGCACGCGCAATCAGCCGCGGCAGGCGGTCTTTGTCTTTGAGAAGCCGGTGGGCTTTGACGCAGGCACGGTGCTGCATGTCTATCTGAAGCAGAACCACGGCGGCTGGAACTCGGACGACAACCAGAATCACAACCTCGGACGGTTCCGCCTCGCAGTGGCCTCCGCCGCTTCCGGCGAGGCTCTACCGGCCTTGACGTTTTCGAGCTTCCGCACCACGGTGCCGGAATGGAAAGCCCAGAACGATGAGCTGGCCGCACTGTGGGCTGCGCACCCCGAAGGCACTTCACAGATGGTCCTGCAGAGCCGTGAAGGCGGCCGTGAAACGCACCTGCTGATGCGCGGCGACTTCCTGAAGCCGGGCAAGACGGTCACGCCGGGCGTGCCCTCCTTCCTGAATCCACTGCCCGCCGGTGCCGCCACCAATCGCCTGACGCTGGCCCGCTGGATGACCGATCGCCAAGCGCCCACCACCGCGCGCTCCATCGTCAACCGCGTCTGGCAGTCGTACTTCGGCACCGGCCTGACGGCCACCAGCGAAGACCTGGGCAAGCAGGCCGAGACACCATCACATCCTGAACTGCTGGACTGGCTGGCCGTCGACCTGATGGACCAGGGGTGGAGCTTGAAGAAGTTGCACCGCTTCATCGTCACCTCTGCCACCTATAAGCAGTCCTCCACCGTCACGCCGGAGCTGCTGGCCAAAGACCCCTACAATCGCCTGCTCGCGCGCGGGGCTCGCTTCCGCGTGGAAGGCGAAATTGTGCGCGACATCGCGCTGGCCGCCAGCGGCCGTTTGAATGCCCAAGTGGGCGGACCCAGCGTCTACCCGCCCGCGCCGGACTTCCTGTTCCAGCCGCCTTCCAGCTACGGCCCCAAGATCTGGAGCGAAGCCAAGGACGGCAGCCGCTACCGCCGGGCGCTGTACACTTTCCGCTACCGCAGTGTGCCGTATCCGATGCTGACCAACTTCGACGCGCCCAACGGCGACATCAGCTGCGTGCGCCGGTCCCGCTCCAATACGCCGCTCCAGGCGCTGACCACGTTGAATGAGCCGCTGTTTGTCGAACTAGCCAAAGCCCTGGCCGACAAGACCCTGAAAGAAGGCGGCAAGACCGATAGCGAACGCCTCACCTTCGCTTTCCGGCGCTGTGTCTCTCGCGCGCCCGACGCTGCCGAGCGCGACGAGCTGCTGTCATTCCTCAATAAACAGAAAGCCCGCGGCGAGCAAGCGGCCTGGACCGCGCTGGCCCGCGTGCTGCTGAACCTGGACGAGACGATCACCAAGAACTAGAGCCACCCATGAAGCAACCACCACTTTCCCAACTCCGCGGCAATGCTCTATCGCGCCGCTGGTTCATCAATGAGTGTGGCGTCGGCATGGGCGCGCTGGCATTCCAGCAGTTGATGGCCGCCGCCACGGATCCGCTGGCCCCCAAGCAGCCACATCACAAGCCCAAGGCCAAGAACGTCATCTTCCTGTTCATGGCCGGAGCACCCAGCCATCTGGAGCTGTTCGATTACAAGCCACAGCTCGAGAAATTCTCGGGCACGCTGCCTCCCGCCGACCTGTTGAAGGGCTACCGCGCGGCCTTCATCAACCCTAATTCCACGTTGCTCGGCCCGAAGTTCAAGTTCGCCCCCGCCGGGCAGAGCGGCACGTTGATCTCGGAACTGCTGCCGCACTTCAAGACCGTCGTCGATGATGTCACCATCGTCAAATCGATGGTCACCGATGCGTTTAACCACGCGCCCGGCCAGTTGATGATGAACACCGGCGCGCAGATCTTCGGCCGCCCTTCGATCGGCGCCTGGACCACCTATGGCTTAGGTAGCGAATCAAAAGACCTGCCCGCCTTCGTCGTGTTTTCGACCGGCAAGAAAGGCCCCAGCGGCGGCAACAGTTGCTGGGGCTCGGGCTTCCTGCCGACCGTTTACCAGGGCGTGCAGTTCCGCTCCACAGGTGACCCGGTGCTGTACTTGTCGAACCCGGAAGGCGTCGACAACCAGCTACAGCGCGAAACCCTGGACACCGTCAGCCGCCTGAACAAAATGCGCCTGGATGCGACCGGCGACCCCGAAATCGCGACGCGCATCAACTCCTTCGAGATGGCCTTCCGCATGCAGTCCTCCGCACCGGAGCTGATGGATTTGTCGAAGGAGCCCAAGAGCGTGCTCGACATGTACGGCGTCGAGCCCGGCAAGCCCAGCTTTGCCGCCACCTGTCTGCTCTCGCGCCGCTTAGTGGAGCGCGGCGTCCGCTTCGTGCAGATCTACCACGAAGCCTGGGATCAACACGGCAACCTGACCAAGGACATCCAAGCCAACTGTAAAGATACCGACCAGGCCTGCGCGGCTCTCGTGAAGGACTTGAAGCAACGCGGCATGCTGGAAGACACACTGGTGGTCTGGGGCGGGGAATTCGGACGCACCCCAATGGTGCAGGGCGCGCCCGGCGAGAAGGCCGACGGCCGCGACCATCACCCCAACGCCTTCACCATGTGGCTGGCCGGCGGCGGGACGAAGCCCGGCTTAGTCTTGGGCGAATCCGACGAACTTGGCTTCAACGTCACCAAGGACAAGGTGCACGTGCACGATCTACACGGCACGATTCTGCACCTACTGGGCTTTGATCACACGAAGCTGACCTACCGCTTCCAGGGCCGCGACTTCCGGCTGACGGATGTGCATGGCAGCGTGGTGCAGAAGCTGCTGGCATAGCTCACGTCCGCTCCCTTGCGGTCGCGGCTCTGTAAGCGCAACCGCTGGTTCAGAGCCGCCATGCGCCAGCATGCGGTTTGCTGAATCGTTCGACGGATCGCAGCTAGAGGCTTACCTTCTTCAGGTTGTCAAAGCTGATTTTCAGGCTGTCCACCGGGTCGCCGGGGCATTGGTCCTGCTCGACGTAGAACTTCTGCACGCCGGTGGAAAGTGCGGTGTTCAGGATGGCCTTGAAGTCGAGTGAGCCGTTGCCCACTTCCTTAAAGTCACTGGGCTTGGCCTGGGATTCGGTCGCGATCGGGGCCATCGATGACGACTTGTCCTTTAAGTGCATCAGCGCTACGCGGCCCTTCCATTCCTTCATCACCGCCAGCGGGTCAACCCCGGCAGCGGCCACCCAGAAGATGTCGAGCTCGAGCTTCACCAGCTTGGGGTCCAGTTCCTTCTTCATGAAGTCGATGGGCCGCTCGCCCGCGGTGCCCGCGAACTCAAACGCATGGTGGTGATAGAAGAACGTCACGCCCGCCTTGTTGGCCGTGGCGGCGGCGCGGTTCATCTTGGCCGACCACTTCTTCCAGAACTCGCCCAGCTCCGGGCCACCTTTGGGGCCGCGCGCATTCGGGGCCACGTACGGTACGCCGCCATACTTGATGCCCGCCGCCACGGCCTGGTCCAGCGTCTGCTTGAACTTGGTGTCATCATCGGCCAGCGAGATCGCGTCGGCAATGTGCATGCTCGTCGGCGCCAGGCCCAGCTTCTTCAGCGTCGGCCCCAGCTTCTCAATCTGGTCAGCGGCGTAGAGCTCCACCTCTTTGTAGCCGATGTCGGCCACGCGCTTCAGCACACCCTCCGGATCCTTGGGCCACGTGGACCGGGCCGTGTAAAGCTGGATGCCGAGCGGCTTCGAAAACGGCTTGGCGGAAAGAACAGGCATCGCGGCAGCGGCAGCAGACGCGGCTGAGAGAAAGTGTCGGCGATTCATCGAAGACCAGTTTACGCCCGCGCGAGCTTGGCGGTGATGATGGCCTCTCCCAGGTGCCGCTGCGTGTGTTCGGCCAGATGCAGCAGCAGGCCGCCCAAGTTGGTGGGCAAGCGTTGGCGGCCGACCATGCGCGGCGCGTCCAGGTCTGAAAGATCGAGAGCTCGCAAGCGATCACCGGACTGCGCGAGGGCCGCTTCCACTCGCTCCAGCAGCTCCCGCAAGCTGGCGCCAGGCACAGCTTCGAGACTCCCCTCGGCCAGTTGAAGCTCCGTCAGCGCCTCCCCGGCCGCGTAGGTGGTCAGCCGGTCTACACTGCCCGCGATGTGCCGCAATTGATAGCCCAGCGGTGCCACGGCACCATGGGCGCGCCAGGTCTGCGCGTCGGTCAGGCCGGCGGTGTGAAGCGCCAGGTCTTCCCGGACTTGCTCAAAGCTATGCAACACCGCCCGGAGGATCGGATGCGGATGGGGGTGCGTTCCGCGTAGCCATGGTTCAGGTTGGGGCATCTGTTGAATCTCCGTCTCCTGGTCCATCTTAGCCCTCGGTGCTTCGGCCAGACTCCATGGGACACTCGCCTTATGGACCGCCGCCAGTTCCTCCAGTTTGCCGCCGTAGGTGCTGCCGCCGGGTGCCTTCCCGCGCGCGCCGCCAAGCCCGGGCGAGTGCTGATTGCCGGAGCGGGAATGGCTGGTCTGGTGGCGGCCTGGGAACTGCGGCAAGCTGGCTATGAGGTGTTGGTGCTGGAAGCGTCTGCGCACAGCGGCGGACGGGTGCATACGCTGCGGGAGCCTTTCTCGGATGGCCTGTACGCCGAAGCCGGCGCGGGCCGTATCCCCAATACGCACGATCTGACGCTGAAGTATGTCCGGATGCTGGGCCTGCCGCTCAAGCCGTTCTATCCGTCGCCCAATCCGGATGTCGTCTACATGGGCGGCCACCGGCAGGTGGCCCAACCGGGCAGGCCGCTGGACCTGACCAAGCTCGGGCTGAAGTTCACTGAGCGGGAGCAGCAGGTGGGACTTGATGGGCTGAGCCATCTCTATTTGGCGGATGGCGTGCGCGAATGCGGCCAAGCGACGGCCGCCGGCTGGCCACAGGACTCCCTGAAGCGCTATGGCAATGTCAGCATGGCGGACTTCTTGAAGGCCAAGGGTGCCTCCGATTCGGCCATCGCGCTGATTACCCAAGGATTTGAGACCGACTCCGCCATCGACTTCCTGCGCGATCTCGCCAGCCACGAAGTACCCCAGCTCTTCAAGATCCCGGGCGGCAATGACCGGCTGCCCTTGGCCCTGGCGGCGAAGCTCTCCGGCGTTATCAACTACGGCGCGCGTATCGTGAAGATCCATCCTACAGGCCAGAACGTGGAGCTGACCGTGGAACAAGGCGGGCGCCAGCAGATCGTGAGTGGTGACTACCTGATCACCACGCTGCCCTTCACCGTGCTGCGCCACATTGAGATCACGCCGGGTTTCTCAGAGGCGAAGCAGCGGGCGATCCGCGAAATGAAGTACGGCGCCGTCAGCCGCGTTTATGTCCAAACCAAGCGCCGCGTCTGGAATGCGCAAGGCAACACCGGTTTCGCCCGCGTCGACCGGCCGATGGAAGTCTGGCATGCCTCCTGGGATCAGCCCGGTCCGCGCGGCTTGCTGGTGGCATACACCTATCAGGAGCTGGCCCATCGCATCGCCGCCCAAAGCCCCCAGGATCGGATCCAGAAGATGACCGCCTATTTTGACCAGATCCATCCCGGCTGCCAGGACAACTTTGAATTGGGCCAAAGCTGGGTGTGGGATGACCAGCCCTACGCGCGCGGGGCCTACGCCATTGCTGACCCCGGTGCCACCCACACGCTGCTGCCTGCCGCGATGGCCACCGAAGGGCGAGTTCTGTTTGCCGGGGAGCACTGCTCCTCCCGCCATGGTTGGATCCAGGGCGCCATCGAATCCAGCCTCCGCTCCGTGGCCCAGATCCTGAAAGCCACCGCCTAGGCGCACTGCCACCACATATAATTCTGGTGCGCCGCCCGGCCGCGGCGGCTTGCCTATGCCTTCCATTTCTCTCCTCGATCAGTTCCGCGCAACCGTCGCGTCCCGCACTGCCTCGCCCGCGATTCATCACCTTGAAAGCACGCTCACCTGGGGTGAACTAAATCACCGTGCCGCCTGCTTCGCCACCCAATTGGCCGCGCAAGGCGTGGGCCCTGGTGACCGCGTCGCCCTGCAGATGCAGAACGACCCGGAGTTCCTCATCGCCCAGTACGCCGCCTGGAAGAGGGGCGCCATCGTTGTACCGGTCAGCCCGATGTTCAAGGAGCGTGAGGTCGCCTACGCCATGCAGGATTCCGGCGCACGCGTGCTGGTGCGGGCGGAAGATGTCGCCACCGATGCATCTCCTCAAGCCGTCGATGAGGCACCGCATCAACTGGCCTATCTGGTCTACACCTCCGGCACCACCGGGCAGCCCAAAGGCGCGATGTGTTCGCATGCGTCGATGGTCTTCACTTCGGGCGTGTTTGAGCAGGTCTGCCAAGTGTCGAGCGAAGACACTATCCTGGGCGTCGCGCCGCTATTCCACGTCACCGGCCTGGTGGCGCACATGGCGCTCTCGGCGCGCACGGGCGCTCCGCTGGTATTGTTCCACCGCTTTGACCCGGAGCGTTGCTGGCAGATGATCGAACGCTGGCGGCCCACCTTTACCGTCGCTGCCATCACGGCCTACATCGCACTGCTCAACCACCCGACGGCCTCGCGAGAACGCTTCCGGTCGATGACCAAATGCTTCACCGGCGGCGCCCCCGTCTCCCCCGCTTTCGTCGAACGCTTTGAAAGCGAACTCGGTGCCTACATCCACAACACTTATGGCTTGACGGAATCGAACTCCCCGGCCACCATCACGCCACTGGGCGTGCGCGGGCCGGTGGACCCGGTGCACGGCGCGCTCGCCATCGGCCGTATCATTCCGGGCTGCGAAGGCAAGGTGGTGGATGCCGCGGATGCTTCCCGCCCGCTGCCCAATGGCGAACCGGGCGAGCTCGCCCTGCGCGGTCCGAACGTATTTGAGGGCTACTGGAACAAGCCCGAAGCCAGCGCCGCCACCTTCCACGACGGCTGGTTCCTGACGGGCGACGTCGCCACGGCTGACGCGGACGGTTGGTTCTACATCGTTGACCGAAAGAAAGACATGATCAACGCCAGCGGCTTCAAGGTCTACCCCCGCGAAGTAGAAGACGTCCTCTACCAACACCCCGCCGTGAAGGAAGCAGCCGTCGTTGGCCAATCCGACCCCTATCGCGGCGAGACGGTGAAAGCCTTCGTCGCGTTGCGTGACGGGGCCGTGGCCACCGAAGCCGAGCTCATCGAGTTCTGCCGCGACCGCATGGCCAACTACAAATCGCCGCGCATGATCGAGTTTCTGGAAGCTCTGCCGAAGACGGCGACGGGGAAGTTCTTGCGGCGGGAGTTGCGGGGGAAGTAAGGCCGCTCGCGCGACGTCTGCTTCTCTGTGCCGCAGTGGCTAACGATAGACGTCCCGCCGGGCACCAACGCGGTGGATTGTGAGGATCTCCGCCGTCTCTTCAAATATGACCCGGTGATCCCCTACACGGAGCCGGAGTAGCCCTTCAAACTGGCCACTGAGTGGCTTGACGCGCCCGGCCCCAGTCGCGGCATAGCGATGGATGGCTTGTAGAATGCCCATCGCCTCGCGTTGGTTGATCGCGCGAACCTCGGCTGGCACATTCGGCTGGAACCGGATCTTCTTCATGCCGCCTGCTAGGCCGGGCGCGAACCGCCTGTGATCTCGTCCATCGTGAAGCCACATTCGGCAACTACTTGCTCGAACGGAATCCCCTCGCCGCCCTCGGCGAAGTATGCTTGCGAGCGGAGGACCGCCTGCCTATCCGGCTCGGAGAGTGGTTCGTCCTCACCCTCCACCATCACCTCCAGCAACTGGACGACTGCCGCCAGCTTCGCTTGGCCTAACTGACTCACGAGTTCGTGCGCCTTGGCTTCGAGGGTGTTGTCAA
>JBIKMK010000717.1:0-2768 GCA_044359315.1 Bryobacteraceae bacterium
GGCAGCAACGTTTGGTTTCCATGCCGGTTTGCTTGTCGGCATTGCCAGCGCCCCCTATACGCGCCCCGCGTTCCGCCGCTTTGAAATCATCCTACCGGAGCATCTGAAGGAGTTTCCGAATCGCCGGATCACTTACTTCCGTCCGACGGACCTGCTCCCGGCCATCTCGCCAGAGAGCGCGACGACGCCGGAAGGCCTGACGATCAACCGTCCTCGGCCGGAACTCGCCACGGTGAAGATAACGCGGCCCGATCAGCCACCCCAGCCGCAAAGCATCGAAAGCGCCCGCCCGGATCCCCCGCCACGCGTGGTGGAATCGCCCAACTTCGTGCGCCCGGCCGCGCCTCCAGCGTCTGCGGCAGTACCAGCGCCTGCGGCAGCACCATCTCCCCTTCCCGTAAGCCCGCCGCCCCGGCCCACGCGCGCCTTTGTTGCGCCGCCCAAACCGGCGGTGACACAGGAGACGCCCACGCTCGCCGATCTCGCCACCACACCGCCCTTGCCGCAGGCGGAAAAGCCGGTCCTGGCCGTCCCACTGGGAACACTCGCTCCAGAAACGAAGTTTGCCCCGAAACCCTTTGTCGCGCCAAAGGCCAAAACCGCGGAGGGCAAGGCTTCCGCAGGGGCGGCCAAGCAATTGATGGAATTGCCGGCGCCCGGGACCGGACCCGTCACCGAGGCCGTGATTAGCATCAACCCCCAGGGTCTGGTAGCGCCGAAGCTCACCGGCAATGCGCCCGCATCGATAGAAGCTGGAGTCTCGCGGGGGGTCGGCGCCGGAAAGCAGCCTGGGGTGCCGGTAGTGCCCGGCGTGGCCATCCCCGGCAACGCCCGTCCCGCCGCACCACCACCGCCCGTCAATCTGCCGGCGCGCCCGTTGGCGCCACCCGCGCTAGGCCCCACGCGGGCCACGCCAGACCTGACCACCTCGGAAGTCTCCATCGGCCAGCGTCCCGGAACCCGCTCCCTCCCCCCGCCGGTGGAAGCCTTTTTCGCCACCCGGACCGTCTACACCACCAGCCTGGCAATTCCCTCTGACCGTGCGAGCGGAGTGGAATGGACCATCTGGTTTGCCGAACCCCCTGGAGCGCCCCCCGCCCGGCTGATGCGCCCGCCGAAGGTCGCTGTCCGGATGACACCCGCCCACCCGGCCGCTGGCCCCCGCCAGTACCTGATCACCCGCCTCAGTGCGGAAGGCACCCTGAAGGTGGTCTCGGGTACCAGCGACCCGGTTCTGACCCAAACGCTGGAATCCTGGCAGTTCCGCCCGGCCCAACGCGGCAATCTGCCGGTGGAAGTGGACCTGATCGTGGAAGTGCTGCCTTAGGCGATATTCAGCCCCATGCGTGAGCTTGGGGCTTGCTCGATCAATCACCCAGGTCCCCGAACGGACACGATGACGTGAAGCAAGCCCCCACGCTGTCGCATGGGGCAGGGCGAGACTATCGTCCGAACCCCAGCAAACGAATCAGGCGGTCAACGTACTGGTGCAGTCCGTCACTATTGAGCCCCGCGCATACAAATCGCACTTATCCCAACCCTTCCGTGAAATGGAAAAGTACTCCAAATCAAAGGGCTCAAGCCGGGTACCCATCTCAGTCGTACCGGTACTCACACTTTCGTACGCATCTACCGATTCGCCTTTACAGCACCCGTAAGGACCAGTAGAATAAAGGCCAGCTCCCAAGTGGGGCAAGCTCAACAAGGAATAAAGAATGAAGTTGTTGCCATTATTGAAAAACGTTCTTATAGTCGGATTCTTAGGCTCAAGCGCTGTTTTTGCTGACTGGCAGTCCATTTCGACCGATACCTGGAAAGCGGGGATTGCGAACGTCGGCGTCGATCCGACCATCAACCCATTCGCCGCTCGCTACCGTATGGGTGCCACGGGTCAAAAGCTATACGTTGGGGTACCTGACCTTGGCACTGCGGCGAACCGCGTAGGGGGAGTCTCCGGAACAGGTAGCAATTGGGCCGACGACACCTCCCGTTCCTTCTCCTTGAAGTACGATGCACCGACCAGCCAGGCGGTGGCGTCTTTATCCGGTACGTCCGTAACGTGGAATCCGGCCGCTCCGCCGACGTATCCCTCGCCGCTAGCCAATCTTTTGATGTGGGTCAAGCTCAACACATCTGACGCGAAGGTCAAGTTGACCGGGATGACCGTTGGTGGTGTCGCGATTGCCGATCTGACAGTGGACGGCAGCAACGGCCTGCAGCAGTATTTCCGCCTCGGAAACATCGGGGACTTCCAGAGCGGCTTAGGTTCCACCGATGGTTTGGCAGGCAGCATGGCGTTTGATTGGACGACTGTACCCGGCGAAGAGGGCATCACCGTAGAGTTTCGCGCCTCCACCGTTCCTGAACCCGGTTTCTACGGGGCGTTGGCGATCGGCCTAGGTGGTCTGTTCGCCGTGATCCGGAAGCGCCGCAACGGGGCGCTCTAGAGTCTCTTCATCCCGATCGGAGGGGCTTGTGGGATGCACTATCCCATCTGTCCCGTCGAGTTCCTGGTTTCCGGCCGAGCGAGGACAGCATGTCCTTTCCCGGCCGGCTCCATTTGATGGATACCCGCCCATGATGACGACCCGCCAACATGCCGCCACTCTCTGTATGGCGGCTTTGCTATTGGAGAGCAGCTGTCAGAAAAGCCCTGGAGACTATCTACAACTGGGCCGCACGCAGCAGGCGGCCAATCAACTGGCAGAAGCTAAGCTCAGTTTTGAGAAGGCCCTACAACGGGATCCGCAGCTGACGGAAGCGCACTT
>JBIKMK010000716.1:0-2768 GCA_044359315.1 Bryobacteraceae bacterium
GCCAAAATTGAAGGCCGCAATCCGGCTTATTCGGTGAAGTGCCGCATTGGCGCCAACATGATCTGGGACGCGGAGAAACGCGGCCTGTTGAAGCCGGGCGTCGAATTGATTGAGCCCACCAGCGGCAACACCGGCATCGCGCTGGCCTTTGTCGCAGCCGCTCGCGGTTACCCGATCACGCTGACCATGCCGGAAACGATGTCGATTGAGCGGCGCAAGGTGCTGAAGGTTTTGGGGGCCAAGCTGGTGTTGACGCCCGGAGCCGGTGGCATGCGCGCCGCCATCCAGGAAGCCGAGAATTTGGCGGCGGCGGACCCTCAGCGTTACCTCCTGCTGCAGCAGTTCAAGAACCCGGCCAACCCGGCCGTGCATGTGGACACGACTGGTCCCGAGATTTGGGATGACACGGGTGGTGCGGTGGATGTGCTGGTCTCAGGCGTCGGCACTGGCGGCACGATTACCGGGATCTCGCGTTACTTCAAGCAAGTGCGGAAGCAGCCTCTGTTGTCGGTAGCGGTGGAGCCAGCCAATTCGCCGGTGATCAGCCAGACGCTGAAAGGCGAGCCGGTGGTGCCGGGGCCCCACAAGATTCAGGGCATCGGCGCGGGCTTTGTGCCCGACACGCTCGATATCACGATGGTGGACCGGGTGGAGCACGTCACCAACGAAGAGTCAGTGGAGATGGCCCGCCGGCTGGCGCGGGAAGAGGGTATCCTGTGTGGGATCTCCTGTGGCGCCGCCGCCGCGGCCGCCGTCCGGTTGGCCCACTTGCCGGAGATGGCGGGCAAGACGATCGTGGTGGTTCTGCCTGATGCTGGGGAGCGTTACCTGTCGAGCATTCTGTTTGAAGGAATGTTTGAGGAAGCGTAGATTGGTGAAGCGTACCGGATGCTTGGTGCTTCTAAAGAGAGGCTGCCGGAATCTGGAAGCGTTGAAGTTTAGGGGTGGCGGGCATCGTGATTGGGGTGTTGATGCCCGCCGGTGTAACGGGGATTGACAGTTAAGGCGCGGCCGGTGACCCCAGGGTTACAGCCCGTCTGTGAAGTTTTGTTGCAGGCAGCTTTGCTGCTAAACTCAGATTCTTTGGGAGGCTACTAGTGACCGTTGAGCAGGTCGAGCAAAAGGTTAAGCAGATTATCGTCGAGCAGCTGGGTGTGGACGAAGGCCAGGTCGACAAGACCGCGTCTTTCGTCGACGACCTCGGCGCCGACTCCCTCGACATCGTCGAGCTGGTGATGGCGTTTGAAGAAGCGTTTGGCATGGAAGTGCCCGACGAAGACGCCGAGAAGATGAAGACGGTGGGTGATGCCATCGACTACATCAATAAGAACCAAGGCAAGAAGTAGACTTTAGGCCTCAGGGAGAAAATCCGTGCCGCGCAGAGTCGTGGTGACCGGCGTTGGACTGATGTCCGGCGTCGGCCACACGGCCGAGGAGACTTGGAAGTCTCTTTTGGCCTCTCAATCTGGAGTGGGTGTCATCACCCAGTTCGATCCCACCGCATTTGATTGCAAAATCGCTTGCGAAGTGAAGGATTTCGATCCGCTCCAATGGTTTGAAAAGAAGGAAATCAAGAAGCTCGCCCGTTTCATGATGTTTGCCGTCGCGGCAGCAGATGAAGCGGTGAAGTCTTCCGGCTTAGAGATCACGCCGGAAAACTGTGAGCAGGTGGGTGTCTACATCGGCTCTGGCATCGGTGGCTTCGAAGTCATTGAGCGGGAGCACGAGAAGTACCTCAAAGGCGGCCCCAGCCGCATCTCGCCCTTCTTTATTCCTGCCACCATCGTCAATCTGGCTTCAGGGCACGTGTCCATTCGGACCGGTGCCAAGGGGCCAAACTCCGCCACCGCCACCGCCTGCACCACGGGCGCTCATGCGATTGGCGACAGTTTCCGGTTGATCCAGCACGGCTATGCGGACGCCATGATCTGCGGCGGTGCGGAAGCGGCCATCACGCCCATGAGCGTGGGTGGTTTTGCCGCCATGCGCGCTTTATCGACGCGGAATGACGAACCCAAGCTGGCCAGCCGTCCCTGGGACAAAGATCGCGATGGCTTCGTGATGGGTGAAGGCGCGGGCGTACTGATGCTGGAAGAGCTGGAGCATGCGCTGGCCCGCAACGCCCCGATCTATGCCGAAATTGTTGGCTACGGCATGTCCGGCGACGCGTTCCACATTACGGCACCCTCGGAAGATGGTGATGGCCCGTACCGCGTGATGCGCAACGCCTTGAAGGACGCCAAGCTGGCTCCGGAAGCGATTGACTATATCAACGCCCACGGCACTTCCACGCCGCTGGGTGATGTCATGGAAACCAAAGCCATCAAGTGGGCCTTTGGTGAGCACTCCGCCAAAGTGGCCGTCTCCTCCACCAAGTCCATGACCGGCCACCTGCTGGGCGGCGCGGGCGGCTTGGAAGCAGGCATCACGGTGATGGCCCTGCGGGACCAGACAGCTCCACCCACGATCAACCTGGGAGAACCCGGCGAGGGTTGCGACCTGGACTATGTTCCCAATGTCGCCCGGCCCATGAAGATGGAGTACGCCCTGTCGAACTCCTTTGGCTTCGGCGGCACCAATGGCTCGTTGATCTTTAAGCGCTGGACGGCTTAGTCAGCTAGCTGGCTCAGCCAGTTTAGTGCGTCACCAATTCCGCCGGTTACATGGTGGCGCAGGCTGTCAGCCTGCAGGCGGAATTCATTCCGCCTCGGGGCGAGGGGAAGCGGAAAAGGCTTTGACATGAGGCGTCCGGCGGTGAACCGGCGGGA
>JBIKMK010000718.1:0-2766 GCA_044359315.1 Bryobacteraceae bacterium
GCCCGGGGACAATTTCATCGGGGTCGGCATCGGCATAGGCGTCGGCCAGTTCACGGCCGGCCTTTTCCAGCCGATGCCGGGCTTGCTCCCAGGTGCCGTCCGTCGCGATCCAGTCGTGAAAGCCGTTGGACGGAGGAATGGCGTGGCCGTCAATGGCTTGCTTGGACAGCTCCATCCAGATGGCCGCATGCAGGGTGATCTCCCAAACGGAATGCGCGGTCGGGATCGGTTTGGCGATAGCCTGTTCCGCCGTGACGCCCGTCAAAAGTTCCATCAGCGACGGCCCATGCCAGGATCCGCCAAACACTGAACGTTCGATGTCGTTCATCACGCCACGCTCCAATTACGGTTTCTTCTTCCGGTCAATCTTCTCCACCAACTTATTCGGAGGCATAAAGGCCAACGCGAACACCAATGCGACGATGAGCGCAAAGATGATGAAAAAGACCAACGGTCCTATGGGCATAAAGCTATTTCTTGGGCACCGGAATGGCGTCGCCCAGGTTCATGGACCCGCCACCTTCGCTGACGTAGTTGCGGTTCCAGTTGGGGATCTCCACCACGACGTCACCGGTCACCACACACTGGCAACCCAGGCGTGAATGCAGCGTCAGGCCCGGGGCCATCTCCAGGCGGTCCGCCTCGTCGTCGTCCATCGGGGACAGATTGTTGTCGCCCTGTTTCACGATGACGTGGCAGGTGGTGCAGGCGCACACTCCTCCACAGGCATGTTCCAGGTGAAGCCCGAAATGCATGGCAATGTCGAGCAGCGATTCAGGCTTACCGTGATCGGCAAACGGGAGCTGGCCCGATTCGAATTCTAAAACTTGCCCCTCGGGCAGGAAGGTCACTTTCGGCACATCTTCAGTATAGCCGCGTGGCCCAGCGAGAACCGGTGATTTGTAACCCCTCCCCGGTCTCCTGCGTCCGTTAGGCCGGAGGAATTTCCACCACGATGTCGCCCTTCACCACAGCCTGGCAGCCCAGACGCGAAGTGGAGGTGACTCCCGGAACCCCATCAATCAGGTCGCCTTCATCTTCCAGCATCGCCGAGGTATTGCCGAAGCCTTCCTTGATCACGACATGGCAGGTGGTGCAGCTGCAGTTGCCACCGCACACATGTTCCATCTCAATTCCGAAATGCAGGGCGATGGCCAGCACGGAGCCGGGTTGGCCATGGTCAGGTGTGGGCAGGCTGCCGGCTTCAAACTCAACCGTGCGCCCGGCGGGCAAAAAGGTCACTTTGGGCATTTATTTGAGGATACCGAACCGAGGCCCCGGTCTGGCTGGCGGATGCGGGTTCCGGCACCGGGGATAAGATCAAAATGATGAAAAATCTGTTGCTATGCAGCCTGCTGGCGTTGTCGGCGTGGGGGCAGAAATTCCAAGTGCCGCTCAAGGGCGAATGGCTGGATACGGCGCTGGATCTGGCGGCGGGCAGCACGCTCAAGGTAGCGGTCACCGGCGACCTTCCGGCCGCGGGCACACAGAAAGGCTTCAAGGACTTGCTGAAGACCTTTCCCGTCAACGAGGCCGGTCGAGGTGCCGTGGTGGGCCGCATCGGCGATGCCGCAGCGGCGCGACCCTTCCTGATCGGGGACAGCCTGGATCGCCGTGTACCGGTGGCGGGCCGGTTGTTTCTCGGCGCCAATCTGCCGGCGGGCGAATCACCGGCTGGGACGGGCAGCTTTGAGGTCACCGTCACGGTGGTGAAGGGCGCTCCCGCGCCCAAGCTGAACCTGGACCAGCTGCCCAAGCTGACTCAGCAGCAGCTCGATCAAGTCCCCAACCGCGTCGTCGACGCCGAAGGCACTCCTGGCGACCGCGTCAACTTCGCCATCATCGGCGCGGAAAAGAGAATTGTGGATCTCCTCAAAGCCGGCGGCTGGGTGCGCGTCAACCGCAACAAGTCGGAAGCGGCCATGGGCATGGTGCTGTCCGTGCTGAACCGGCGCGGCTATGTCGAACTGCCGATGAGCGAGCTGCTGATGTTTGATCGCGTGCAGGATTACGGCTTTGCTCTCGGCGACCCGGTGAAGAACGTCGCCTCGCGACACCATTTCCGTCTGTGGAAGGCCCCCTTCACCGCTCGCGGGCAGGAAGTGTGGATCGGTGCCGGAACGCACGACGTCGGCTTCGATAAGGACCAGCGCAACGGCAAGCTCACCCACCGCATCGACGAAGACACCGACAAAGAGCGTGAGTTCATCGGCGAAAGCCTGAAGGCCTCCGGCGAAGTGGCCCAAACCTACTACCTCACCCACCGCAACCCGGTCACCAGGACCAAGACCGCCCACGGCCAGGAGTTCTTCTCCGATGGGCGGACGCTGATCATCGTGCTGGCCCCGGAAGCGGTGGCGCCTCAGTAACCGTTACCGCCGGACCAGAAGCAGTAGCACCAGCAGGGCGCCACCGGCCAAGGCCCAGGATGCCGGCTCCGGCACGGTGGAAACTGCCGTGGAGGTCGAAGTGGTCACCGGAATATCCATCGCATCACCCGCGACAATGCTGGCGCCCAGAAACTCAAATCTCACCTTCAAGGTTGTCCACAAGCCGTTGCCGAAGTTCGGCGCGTAGGTTTTGGTCACCGGGCCCACTGAAAACGTGGGACCCGCGTCCGACGTAGCGATCAGGGAAGGGAAGCTGACCGGGCCAAAGACGGTTTGTTGAGACTTATCCGCCACAATGCGGCTCAAGGGATCAGGGCTGGCTAGCGAAAAGCCACCCGTCAAGATATAGGAATCGACCACCGGCACCGGATAAGCC
>JBIKMK010000719.1:0-2764 GCA_044359315.1 Bryobacteraceae bacterium
GTGCCGTCTGTCGTGCGTGCCCACGCCATCGGTGCCGGATCTCTATCATTTCTCCGATGTGTTTGTGCACGCGGCACTGGAAGAGGGTTTTGGCCTGGCTATCTGTGAGGCCGCGTCCGCCGGATTGCCGTTGGCAATCCATGATTCGCCGCATTTCCGATGGCTACTGGATGATCCCACGATGCTGGTCGACATGCGGGCACCGGGGCAGTTAGCGGCGGCGCTGCAAGCCAAAATGTCCGCCCCCCCGGCACCGAAGAATACCCAGTTGGCCGCCAAGATCGCCGCGAGATTCGATTGGGATGTCGTAGCCCCGCAGTACCTGGAGATGTACCGCCGGGCCGCCGCGATGCCAGAGAGGGACGCATCATGACACCCCCCTCGCACCCTTTCCCCGCCAGCGGATCAACGGCGGCAGAGGCGCCGACCACAACTGTGGAGAGCGTACTTGCCCGGCCCACCCCATTGGCCTGGCCGACGACCTGGGCGGCCTTTCAGGCAGATCGCACACGACTCCGTGCTCTACTGGCCCAGCACCCGGGAGCCGCGCTCGGGGTCTCGTTCTTCCATCCATCGCTACTTTGCGTCTTGCTTTACCGTATCGCCCACCATCTTTTCCGGCGCGGCCATACGTTGAGCGCCCGCATCGTGTGGCAGATTAACTTTCTGGTCACCGGAGCGGACATCAGCCCGGCCAGTGAGTTAGGGCCGGGGCTGCTGATCCTGATGCCGGCGGGAGTGGCCCTCATGGGACGCGCGGGCCGCAATTTGACGGTGATGCCTTGCGCTGGCCTCGGCGGAGAAATGGGCAGCTTCAGCGATGTCGGCGCCGGGCCGGGTCTGCCGTATCTCGGCGACGATGTCGTGCTGGAATCACACAGCGGCGTCCTGGGACCGGTCCGCGTGGGCAACCGCGTCCGTATCCGTCCCCACATAGCCCTGGTCCATGACGCTCCCGACGATACGATCGCCGAAGGCCCGCCCCCACGATTCTTTAAGCGGCGAGGTGTGGAGTGAGTCCCGCCGACGCGTGTAGGGGTTGGGGGCATCACCGGTGGTCGGCCGTCGGGACCCATACGGCTGACGATCTTGCCCGCTATCTGACCAAGTCTCCGCACGACGTGGCCCGGGGCGATAACTTCCGCCGGCGCCTGAGCGCGTTCCTCACGCCGGAGGCCTTCCCGGTGTTTGTCCACCGCGTGGCTCACTTCCTGTATGTCAACCAGTGGCGGAGGCTTGCGGCGTGGCTGACCGGGGTGAATTTCTACTTACATAAACTGAACATCCCGCCCGACAGTTGCATCGGCCCAGGCCTGCGGCTGCCCCACCCAGCCGGTGTCACTTTCCAGGGTCGCGCCGGACGCGGCTTGACGATCTATTCCTTGGCTATGTGTTGTGCTGACTGGGAGCATTGGGGGTTGGGCGCCGCTGGTGGCCCCTGCTTAGGTGATCACGTTAGCCTTGGTGCCCGGGCGCTGGCGCAAGGTCCAATTTCGGTGGCCGACGGGACCACTTTGGCGCAATTCGTAGTACTCACCAAGGATGCTCCCGCCGGAGTGATCGTCGCTTCGCGCTCAGTGCGAGTAGCCTTGCGCGGGCCTGGCACGGGCCAGCCGATCCGGGAGGCGCACGAGAACCAATGAGCCGCATCCGGGTGTCGATTGTCATCCCAACTTTTAATCGGGCGGCCATGTTTGCCCTCAGTCTGCCGGCGCTCCGCCAGCAAGTACCGGGGGACTTCACCTATGAAGTGATCTTCGTGGCCAACGGCGCCACCGACGGCACCGACGCCATCTTGCGGGGGGCGATGGCCGCCGACCCAGAGCTATTCCGCTACTACTGGATTGAGCCGACGGGCGGGCCGTCCGCTCCTCGAAACCGCGGCATTCGTGAAGCCAGCGGCGAGATCATCATCATTCTCGATGATGACGTGGTTCCGGACCCGGAACTGGTTCTCCGCCACGTGGAATTTCATGCCGCGCATCCGGGTGACCATGAAGCCGCCGTCGGAGAGACCTATGTCCCGGCACGGCTAATGAATGACCCGATGTCGTTGTTTCATTCCCATTATTCATACGACCGCTTCCAACAAGCCGACCGTCTGACCTTTTTCGACTTCTGGACCTGCAACGTTTCGTTCAAGCGTCGATTCATGCTGGACCACGGGATGTTTGACGAACGTATTCTGTGGATGGAAGACACCGAAGTGGGTTACCGGCTAGGCCAAGCGGGCATGCATCTTTACTATGTTCCGGCTGCCCGAGGCCAGCATTTGCATGAAACCGACCCCGCCACCCTGGCCCGTCGAGCCCGCCTATTCGGTTGTTGGCTCTACCGCCTGACGGCCTACATTCCCGCGCCGCTGCTCAAGCGCCGGTTTGGGATGGTGACCATGGAACTGGGGCCGGTTTGGTTCGCGAAACGAAGCGTCAGGCTCCTCGGCTTTTTGTTGATAGATAATCCGCTCACCCGCCTCATCCTGAAACAGTTGGCGGTCGGCCGGGAAACAAGGAACCGCGCGACCGACGCATATTACAACTTAGTATTTTATCGAGCGTTCATTGGCGGCTACTACGGTACGTGGTTCGATTCCTGGCGTCACCCGGCGGAAACAAACGCCAACAGGGGGAAATCATAGCGTGTTACGGGAACTGATGCAATTGCTGATCGAGTGGGGGGATGGCCGTCAGCCGTTCTTTAACCCTGCCAGTTTGCCCTGGACCCAGCGCCTGGAGGCAGATTGGATCGAGATACGGCACGAACT
>JBIKMK010000720.1:0-2763 GCA_044359315.1 Bryobacteraceae bacterium
CCCGGGCCACCACATCCGGGCCATCGCCCAAGAACTTCCGGAGCCGTGTGCCATCCGGCTCCGCGACGGCGCAGCGGAGCACTCCGTCACTGACGTGGCAGCCCATCGGGACTTGGCAACCGCCACCCATGGCCCGCAGAAAGTCACGCTCCATTTCGACGGCGGCGCGAGTGGGCGGGTGATCGAGGAAGGTGAAGCGCGTGTCTCCGGCGCGGGTTTCCACGGCCAAAGCTCCTTGGCCGACGGCGGGACACATCAATTCAACCGGCACGTAGTCGGTGATGCGATGCGCCCAGCCCAGGCGCTTCAAACCGGCCACGGCGAGCAGGATGACGTCGAACTGGCCTTCATCCAGTTTGCGCAACCGGGTATCGACATTGCCACGAATGGATTCAATGATCAGGTCCGGCCGGGCGGCCTTCAGCTGCGCGTGACGGCGCAGAGCGCTGGTGCCGACGCGCGCACCCTGGGGCAGTTCGGCCAAGGTGAGGCCGATCAGGGCATCGCGAGCATCTTCGCGTTCGGGAATCGCCGTGATCTCGAGACCCGCCGGCAGTTCCGTGGGCATGTCCTTCATCGAATGGACGGCCAGGTCGATGCGGCCATCGAGCAACGCTTCTTCGAGTTCCTTGGTGAACAGACCCTTGGTGGACGTTTGCGCGCCCAACTGCGCCAGCGGGACATCGGTGATCTTGTCGCCGGTGGTGTGGATGATCTCGATACGGGCTTCCAGGCCGCGCGCGGCCATCAGGCTTTGGATATGTTCCGCCTGCCACAGGGCCAACTTGGAACCACGGGAACCGATTACCAACTGGCTCACAGTTTGAAAACTCTCTTGATGGAATCAATCACGGGCAGTGTCTCCGGGGCCGCCACCTGACGCCGGATCTCGGCAATGGGGCCGTGGGCGATCTTGTTGATGATGCCGCGGGTGAGGGCTTCCAGAGCTTCTTCCTGCTCCGGCCGCAGTGGGCCCAGCTTGCTGCGGAAGCGCTCCACTTCACCGGCGCGCACACGCTCCAGCGCCGCCTGGAGGCCGACAATGGCCGGACCGGCTTCCCGGACTTTCAGTCGCTCTTCCAGGCGCAGCACTTCTTCATCGACAATGCGCTCAGCTTGGGCGGCGGCTCCGGCGCGCTCCTTCAAGTTGCGCTGCACGACGGCTTGCAGGTCGTCGATGTCGTACAGGAAAGCGTTGTCCAGCTTGTTTACTTCCGGGTCGATGTTGCGCGGTACCGCGATGTCGATTACAAATATCGGCTTATTGCGGCGGGCCTGTAGGGCCAGGCGTACATCTTCCTTGGTGAGGATGTAGCCGGTGGCGCCGCTGGAGGCGATGATGATGTCGGCATGCGGCAGGGACTGCTTGAAGGTGGAATAGTCGATGATCCAGCCGCCGAACAGCTGCGCTACATCCACGGCGCGCTGATAGGTGCGGTTGGTGACGTAGATGTGTTTGGCCCCGTTGCGGTGCAGGTGGCGGGCGGAAAGCTCGCTCATCTTGCCTGCGCCGATCAGCAGAACCTTAGAATCAGCCAGGGAGCCGAAAATCTCGCGTGCCAGTTCCACGGCGGCATAGCTGACCGAGACCGCATTTTCGCCAATCTCGGTTTCATTGCGGACGCGTTTGGCCACGCTGAAGGCCGAGGTGAGCACGGTATCAAGCAGGCCATTGACGGTGCCTTGCTCCTTCGCCGTCTGGTAGGCCTGCTTTAGCTGGCCCAAGATCTGCGGCTCGCCCAGGATCATCGAATCCAGGCTGGACGCGACGCGAAACAGATGCCGGATCGCTTCGCGGCCTTCGTGCAGAAACAGATGCCCACGCATCTCTTCGCCAGGCGGCAGAAAACGCGCCAAACAGGCCGCGGCGTCGGCGGAATCCTCCAGCGTGACCGCCACTTCCACCCGGTTGCAGGTAGACAGGATCAAGCCTTCGCCCATGCCGGTTTGCTCCCGCAAACGGGCTAGTGCTGAGGGCAGCGAATCGCCGGAGATGGCCAGCCGCTCCCGGATCTCCACCGGAGCCGTTCGATGATTGACGCCTGCCACAGCCAGCTTCATCGCAGCAGGCTCTCCCGGATGCCGACGTGCGCCGCCCAGGTGAGCACGGAGAAGCCCAGCACGCTCAAGGCCATGACGGCTGCCTTGCGCCCGCGCCAACCGGCGGAGACACGCAGGAACACCATCACCAGATAGCCCAGCCAGGTGGCCCAGGCGACGACGATTTTGGGATCGGAGACCCACGCCGTGCCCGATTCAATGAAGCCCCAAATGCTGCCCATCAGCACGGCCAGCGTGATCAGGACAAAGCCCCAGCCCATGGAACGGGACAGGATGTCGTCCAGGGTGGCCAGGGGAGGCAGCTTGCTGGTGAACCGTTTGGCTTTGAGCCGCCGTTCCTGCACCAGGTAAAAGAATGAGACCGAGACCGCCGTCAGCAGCGCCGCGTAGCCCGAAATGGCCAGTGTGACATGGAGCAGGAGCCAGGCATCGCGAACGCGCGGGTTGGTCCAGGTGGCTACCGGAGTGCTGGTGGCCCCGATCAACGTCATCAGAAAGACCAGCGGAAAGACGATGAGGCTGAGCGAAACAAACTTGTAGCGCCAAAAAAGCGCCAAAAAGGAGACCGCTACCAGAAAACCGCACAGTGAGATGGACTCATAGAACGTCTCGGCCGGGAAGCGTCCGGTTTGCCGCGCCAGATCAACCAGCGATACCAGGTGCACCAAGGCCGCCACGGCAAACATCGTCAGCGCCGGACGG
>JBIKMK010000099.1:0-9921 GCA_044359315.1 Bryobacteraceae bacterium
GGTCAGGTTCTGGCCTTCGTTGACCGTAAAGACGGCTTCGTCGAAGGTGGGCGGCCGGAGGCGATGGCGGACATTATTCGAGACACCCCAGTCTTCCGTGGGGATGCCGAACATCTTGGTGTCGGTTTTGTGGTTACCGTTCAGATCGTGGGCAACGGCCACGGCGTAGCGGCCGGCGGGAAGCCCGTCAAAGCGGCAGACCAGGCTGCCGCGCTGAGCCGGCTGCCAAACCACTTTGGCGCGGCTGGAATCCATCGGAAAGCCGGTGGGCTTCGAGTAGAGAGCACACCCGACTTCACCAGATGCAGAGGAGACGCCGGACACATTCACCAGCAAATCGCTGGCCTGCGCCGGAAGGACGAAAGCGAACGCCACGGGGGCGAGTAGTCTTGAAAGAGAGTTCATAGTTGACACCGTCAACTTCAGACTAACCGAAGTAGTTGACACTGTCAACTATCTTTGAATAAAAATTGCTGCCAACGTGCATGAGACTGTACGCTCAGGAGATGGAAAGCTCCGAAGGCGCTGGCCCACTGACCATTCCGCCCGCCCTTCCCGTTACCGAACTGCACCTGCACCTGGAAGGCTCCATTGAGCCCGAAACGCTGTGCCAGATCGACCCGGGAGTCACTCTTGAGGAAGTGCGGGAGCGTTATCAGTTCACCGATTTCGCGGGCTTCCTGAACGCCTATAAGTGGGTGGTTCGCAAGCTAAACCAGCCGGCTGATTATGCGCTGGCGGCGCGGGCGTTGCGGGAGCGGCTGGCGGCGCAGGGGGTCACTCATTTTGAGCTGAACCTTTCGGTGGGCGTGATGGTGTTCCGGCAACTGGAGACGCGGGCGATTCTGGATGCGATTCGGGCCGAGTTGCCGGGTGTGCCGTTGATCTTTGACGCGGTACGTCAGTTCACGCCGGAGGCGGCGGTGGAGGTGGCGGAACTGGCTGTCGAGTACGGGGCCGCCTTCGGCATCGGCGGCGATGAGTCCGCACAGCCGATGTCGATGTTCCGGGACGCCATCCGGCGGGCCAATGGCCTGTTTATCCCGCACGCGGGCGAGACGACCGATGCGCGCAACGTTTGGGAGGCGGTGGAGCATGGCGCCCAACGCATCGGCCACGGAATCCGCGCCATTGAGGACCCGGCGCTGTGCCGCTATCTGCGGGACCATCAGATCCCGCTGGAGATTTCGATCACCTCGAACGTGGCCACCGGCTCCGTGCCGAGCGTCGGGGCGCATCCAGTAAGACATCTGCAAGACTTAGGTGTGCCGATTATCTTGAATACGGATGACCCGGCGATCTTCCAGACATCTTTGGCGGATGAGCATCGAATTGCAAGACATGTTTTGGGATTTACCGAGCCAGAGTTATCCGTACTGATGGCCAATGCGTACCAGTACTTTAGGGGGATTAAGGCCGAGAAATCATCTTGGCCCCTTTCCGATTAGTATGGGAACCTGCTCTCCAGTAGGCTCCACAAATGAAACTATTTATCCTTGCGTCACTCCTGGCTGTAACCGCCTTTGGTGGTCCGGTCACGTATACACTTACAGCCGAAGCCGTTGGCACTTTAGACGGCTTGTTTTTCTCTGACCTGATCACGGTGAAAACGGTGGTTGACTCGGCGGATCCGTTCATTCCAGTCGGACTGAGCTACCTGAGCGTTGGCGCTCAGGTAGGGACCATCAACGTCACCATTTTTTTCTTCAACCCCTCTTGCATCGCCTTTAGCCCCGCCCTCCCCTGCGTCGGCGTCACCGTCGGAGGGGGCCCGGATTTCATCGACATCGGCAACACGTTTTTCAGCACCTGGGCGGCGGGCACGCCGACGGCGGTGATCCCATCCGCACAAGCGGCTCAGGGGAACCCCTCTAACCCCTTCACCACTTCTCTCGGTGCGCTGCAATACTGGGATCTACAGGCGGGCACGTTCCAAGCTACTGATGGCACCTTCGGTGACGTCCCCGAGCCGGGCACTTGGGCGATGGCGATTGCCGGTTTGGCCGCGTTGGCTGTTCGCAATTTCCGGCGCTAGATTTCGTTTGGGCAGTCAGTCAGGGAAGCGGGAGGCGCCACCAGCCGGGCACTTCCCGCTTTTTCGCGTATGAGGCCCGTCGTTACTCCAAAATTCTTAGAGCAGCCGCCAGTCTTCTCCGATCCGCCGGACTGATGGCCTCGATCTTCGCCACATCGGCGCGTACTTTCAGTTTGCGGCGGTGGCGGGCGAAGTATTCTTCCAGGTCGCCGCCGAACTGGAAGCTGTACATGATGTCGTCGAAGTCCCGCGTGTGGCCTAAGCCCAGCGCGTGGCCAGATTCATGGAGGCAGGTGAGGAAGACGATGGTGTCGCGCAACAGGGCGTCGCCGGTTTGGGTGACGGAAGGCCGCAGGAAGATTTCGGCACCGCGCTGACCACGGAACTCGATGGGGCGGGCTTCGCCGTAGAGGCCTTGGCGGTTCCCGGCCCAATAGAATCGCAGCCGCGCGGACTTTTCATCGTTGACGCGCTGAAACTGCAACGCTCCGGTGGCACCTTTGGCCCAGGCGTCGAGAGCCCATTCCGCCAACTGGGCGTCACCAGACTGACAGTGCATTTCGGCGGGTTTGGAGCAGGGCTCCACCCAGAAGGTCCACAGGATGGCGGCAGCAGCCAGCATACCGGGCAGTCTAGCGCGAATTGGCTCAGGTGGCGGAACGCTGGCGGAGCTACGGCTGCTCGCGGTACCCGAGCGGTTGCACGTCGGTTCTAGAGCCCGCTCCTGCTGGTCGCGGCTCGGAGTCGAGGCTAAACGAACGACCAGCCTTTGCGGAAGTTGGGCTTGATCAGTTCGTTGGCTTCTTTGTTGTTGGTGATGCGCATCTTGGCGCTGTCCCATTCCAGCTTGCCTTCAAAGCGCAGCGCGATGACGCCCAACAGGATCCATTCCGTGAACGGTGCGGCAATGCTGAAATCGGAGCAGGAGCGTTCGCCACCCTTTGCGGCCCGGATCCAATCCCGGTAGTGGCCGGGGGAGCGGGTGAGCAACGGGGCGGGCATCTTGTAATCCTTCATCTTGTCTGAAGGCACCAGGCGGGTGTTTTCGCCATACGTACCCGTGGTGATGAAGCCTTTATCGCCGACGAACAAGCTGCCGTTGCTCGAAGGGCTGGCTTGCGCCATCCGGGCGTTTACTTGATTGGAGACATCGGCCCCGGTGGGAGTTCCGGCGGCGCGGCGGGCACCGCCACCACCTTGGCCACCGCCCTGACCCGCACCGGGCGCGGGCGCTCCGGCGGGGCGCTGGCGCGGCAGGTCACCCAGCAGCTCAGCTTCATCCAGGCCCTTGGGCCGCTCGGGCGGACCGGTCATGCCGTCGTACCAGTAGATCGTCACCGGGGGCATGTTGTTGCGGGCGGCGAACTCAAACTTGATGACGGACTTCTTGGGGTAAGCGAACGTGCTCTTGCCTTCCTGGCGGATGCACTCCACTGAGGTGGGGGACCCGAGCATCAGCGCCATATTCGGAGCGCCCAGGATGTGGCAGGCCATGTCGCCCAACGCACCGCAGCCAAAGTCGAAGAAGCCGCGCCATGAGAACGGCGCGTAGGCGGGGCTGTAGGGGCGCATGTTGGCGACGCCGATCCAGCTGTCCCAGTCCATGGTGGCGGGGACGGCCGCTTCTTCCGGCATCTTTTCCATGCCCTGCGGCCAGACCGGGCGGTTGGTCCAGGCGTGGACTTCCTTCACTTCCCCGATCTCACCGGCCCAGATCATTTCCGCGCACTGCCGGGTGCCATCGTTCGAATAGCCCTGGTTGCCCATCTGCGTGGCCACCTTGTATTTAGCCGCCGCTTGCGCGAGTTGTCGGGCTTCCCAGATGGTGCGTGTGAGCGGCTTCTGGCAGTAGACGTGTTTGCCGCGTTCGATCGCCCACATGGTGGCGGTGCCGTGCATGTGGTCCGGCGTGGCGACGATCACCGCGTCGATGTTCGAGCGCTCTTTGTCGAGCATCTTGCGGAAGTCGGTGTAGCGGGTGGCTTTCTCGTACTGCTGAAAGGTCCGGGCGGCACGCACGGAATCGGGGTCGGCCAGGGCCACGATGTTCTCGCTGGCGCAGCCGGCGATGTCGCTGGCTCCTTTGCCGCCAGCGCCGATGGCGGCGATGTTCAGCTTTTCGTTGGGCGACTTGTAGCCCAATTGTTTCAGCGAAACCTGGGAGGCAAAGCCACCGGCAGGGACAGCGCCCGCCAGCATTGATCCAAAGAAGAAGTGGCGGCGCGAGACCGGTTCAAGCGACATGGCTGGTAAATCCCTTCAACAGAAATGGTCAGCAACAATCAGAACAAATTCGAGAGGCGCGCGGGGCCGGCAAAATGTTACCGCTGGTGCCGGCTACGCTTCGGGAGGCTCATTCAATGGAGGCGGTTCGGGAACGGGGGCCTCCAGACTGGCGGTGGTGGCAACATCCACTGGCGCAGCGGGAGCCTTGGGGGGCTTCTTGACCGTCTCCTTTTTGGGCGGTGCGATGCCGGCCAGAAAGGCGTGATCGGAATAGCAGCTGAGGCACCGGACTTTGGCCGGGCGCTCCTCGATCAGCGCGACGATGGCGTGGTTGCTCAAGCGTTTACACTTGATACAAAAATCGTCGATGTCGTCGCCGAGCCGTATTGCTCCAAACATACTGCCCTCTATTGTGAACGATTTGCGACCCCTAGGAAGCGCACGGGTGGAGGATATCATCGGGTAATGAAGGGTGGCTTCGATTGGCGCATCGTGTTGGGCGGAGTAGCATTTGTCGCGGGAGCGATCGGGACACTGCTTTACCAGCAGCGCAAGGCGACACCGCCACCGGCGCCGGTCGTGGCTCCAGTACAGACCGAGGTCAATGAGCTGACACTTTCCGGCAAGATCCGGGCCAAGTACATCGTGCTGGTTCCAGCACCCATGGATGGGACGCTGGAAGGCTTGGAGGCCATTGACGGGCAGGAGGTGTTTGAAGGTCAGCTGCTGGCGCGAATTCGCAACTCGACGCTGGAAACCGCGGAAGAAGAAGCCAAGCTGGAACTGGATCGCTTGCAGACGCGGCTGAACAATCTGGAAGGATCTTTGATTGCGGCTCGCCTCGAAGCATCACGGGCCGATGCTGATTCCATCCGCGCCCGGGGCCAGTTTGCCGCCGCCGAGCGGACCTACTTGAAGCAGAAGAGCCTGTTCCAGGAAGGGGCTACGGCCCGGCTGACGTATGAGAAAGCCGTGAAAGATTTCGAAACGCTGAAGAGCGAAGCGGAGGCGGTGGCCGAGATCACCCGGCAGGCCGCCGGCAAAATGGACGTTATCCAGAAGAACATCGAGGAAGCCAAGAAGCTGCTGGCGGACAAGACCCAGGATCTGGATGACGTGAAGGCTCAACTGCTGGCGACGGAGGTCCATGCGCCGGTGGATGGGCTGCTGGTGGGACACAAGGCCGATGCGGGCGACGAGGTGAAGCGCGACATGGCGGACCTGTTCCAGATTGCCACCAACGTGGCCGAACTGGAGCTGACGGTGGAACTGACGCCCGCCCAGGCTCCGCTGCTGAAACCCGGCATGTCGGCGGTGATCCAGGTGGCGGAGGCCGGCAACCAGCCCGTCTCGGCGACGGTACGGACGGTGGAAGGGGCGATGGCGGTGCTGGAGTTCATGGCTCCGGACCCGGCAGTGAAGCCCGGGTTGACGGCCCAGGTCCGGGTGTTCACGGTTCCGCCCGCGAAGCCTTAAAGGCGCGCGGCGCGGGCTATTTCAGCGTCTTGTACTTGGTCTTGATATTGGCGACGTTCTTGGCGGCATTGGCCTGATACGGTCCCTTGATGGCGGCCGACTGCTGGCTGAAATGAAGAGCCTCGGCGAGGCGCTTCAGGTCGGGCTTGGGCGTTTCACCCAACTGATAGTTGACGACCCCCAAGTGGAACAGCGCCGCCGCCTTCATCTGCTCGTCCGCCAAAAGCGGTAGCGCTTCGCGCAGACTGGCATCGGCTGCGGCGGATTTGCCGGTGGTCGCCAAGGTGACGCCCGCCATCCAATTCCCCGCCCCCACCAGAGTGGCCCGGCGGCGCGCCCAGTCCTCCTCGGACAACTGGGGCGACCGGGGTTTGGCCTTGATCACCTCGACCAGGCGGTTGGCGTAGACGAGCGTCTTGGCACCATCATTGGTCTTCATGGCCTGATCAGCCAGGACCAGCAACATCTCCTCGTTCTGCGGTTCCTGGGCAATTGCCTTTTCGGCCAACTGAGCGGCCCGCTCATTCTGTCCGGCCTGGCGGTAGGCAACAAACTGGGCGTTGCGGGCACCGGCCAGGTATTGGCTTTGCGGGTTCTGAGCCTCGAGGGCGGCCACCAGACGGTCCAGCGCGTCACCGGCGGGCGCTTTGGAGGCCTGGTTGAGCAAGGCGTACTCGCAATACTGGGCCACCTGGCGGGCGTAGTCCTGGTCGGCCCCAGTGGCGGTCTTCAGCGCCTCGCGAGCGAGGGCGGAAGTCTTCTCTGACCACTTGAGGGCGCCCGCAGCGTCCGGGCGCTGTTCGTAACCCTTGAGTACAACGACGGCATACTCGATGTCATCAGGGTGGAGGGCCAGCAGGCGGTCACCGGCAGCCGAGGCTTTGTCCATCGATCCGGCGGCGACATAGGCGGGAATGACCTGAGTGTAGACCCAGGCCGCACCTTCATGATTCGGGGTGACGGCCAGAAACTGTTCCATCAGCGCGAGCTTACGCGTGGAGTCAGAGGCCGCGGCGATTCCGGCCAGCAATTTGCCTTCCGGAGTGGCCGGATCCGGGACGGTCTGGTACTTTTGGGCCCATAGTGCCCCGTACGAAAACATCACGATTAGTCCTAAAGTCAGCCGGTTCATCTGTTTTCACCCTTGTTTCACGTGTATCATAGTGCTCGGTGATCTTTCCAACAACATTCGAGCTGACGCTCGCGCTGGGTATCCTGTCTATGCTCTTGCTGGGCTCCTGGGCGAGCACCCTGAAGATGGCCGGACCCAAATGGCGCTTTGAGCTCTACTATTTTGACTTCGCTTTCGGGGCATTAGTGGCGGCGTTGCTGGTGGCCTTTACTTTTGGCAGTATGGGCGACGAATTGACCTTTTCCGATAATGTACTGATTGCGGGTAAGCGGCAGCTAGCCTTTGCCTTGGCGGCAGGGGTGGTGTTCAACCTGGCCAATATGTTGCTGTTGGCCGGCGTCTCGATTGTGGGCATGGCAGTAGCTTTCCCGATCAGCTTAGGCTTGGCGCTGATCATCGACCCGGTCAGCAAGCAGTTAATCAGCAAGACGGGCAACCCCACGTTTGTGTACGGCAGTGCGGGGTTGGTGCTGGCCTCGATCGTGGTGGCCGCTCTGGCCGCAGCCGCGGCGGCAAACAGGTCAGTGGCCACCGCCCCTCCGGCGACGGGCGCGCGCAACGCCAACGTGAAATCTGCTTCTTCCGGCGGCGCGATCAAAGGCGTGATCGTCTGTCTGGTCAGCGGCATTCTGATGGCGGGGTCAAACCCGCTGGTCTCCATGGCCCGTGACGGAGGTTCGGAGCTGGGCGTGGGTGCCTATGCCCTGATGGTGTTCTTTGCGGTGGGCATCTTGGTTTCCACCATGATCTTCAGTTTGTACTTCATCAACCTGCCGGTGCATGGCAATGCGCTGGAATTGGGCGACTACCTGAAAGGCAGCCTGGGCCAGCATCTGCTGGGTATTCTGGGTGGCTTGCTGTGGTCCGTGGGCATGATCGCCGGCTTTTTGACCGTGGGTGGAACGGCCGCGACGCTGGTGTCTCCGGCGATCAGCTACGCACTGTCACATGGCGGAGCCGTGGTGAGTATCCTGTGGGGTCTGCTGATCTGGCGTGATTTCAAAGGAGCCAGTGGCAAGGCCACGGTTTTCGGCTTGCTGACGTTGTTATTTTTGACCGGCGCGTTGGCGATGATGGCCCTGGCCCCGGGGGCGGCTCCGGCAGCCGCACCAGCGCCTTAGGCCGGCCCGATTGGACCCGGCAGGCCCAGCAGGACAGCGGCGGCTGCTTCAGGCTGGGCGAGTGTCCCCTGAGCCAACGTCCGGCCCCCACCACCGCGTGTCACCAAGGGCTTGATGGCGGCGGCGGCATCGACGCCACTATCGGCTGAGGCGGCAAAGATCAAGGCATCGCCGGAGATGGCCAAGTACAGGCTTCGCGGTCCAGCCGCAAATGACATCGCTTCCGTACGGGTCTGTTCATCGATGCCGTGGCGCAAGTGGCGGCGGATCCCATCCGGCGACGGCGAGGTCTCAAAATAGAGCCGAGTGCCCGTGAGCGTGGCGTTCTCGGTGGCCAGCTTTTTGAGCGAGGCGGTCAGTTCGGCCACCCGCCCCTCCTTGGCCGCGAGGTCCCGGCGGAGTTGACGAATCCAGCGGATGGCGCGGTGGCCGCACACGAAAGTCAGTCGCGTGGTTTGGCGGACTTTTTCCGTGCCCCCGATCAGGAGGCTGCCGATCTCGCCGGTGGCCCGCACATGGGTACCGCCGCACGCGCTGCGGTCGAGGCCAGTAATCTCAACCACGCGCAGCACGCCGGAACGCTCCGAAGCTTTGCGAAGGCCTTCCACCAGAGCGGCATCTTCGTAGGAGACCCGCAGGGGGAGGTTGGCCACGATCTGTGCATTGGCGATTCGTTCGGCCTGTTCCAGCACGTCGGAGCTGACCGACGGCGTGGCTAAGTCGATGGTGCAGGATTCGGTGCCCAAATGAAAGCTGACGGTGGCCAGCCCGAACCGCTCCGCCAGCACAGCCGACAGCAAGTGCTGGCCAGTGTGCTGCTGCATGTGGTCAAAGCGGCGCACCCAATCCAGTTCGCCGGTGACCGGACCGGAGGCAATCGGCTCGGCCAGCAGATGCACGACGCGATCCTCTTCGTCCACCACTTCGACGATGGGCACACCGTTCAGGGTGCCCAGGTCATGCGGTTGACCACCCGAGGTGGGGTAGAGCGCGGTGCGGTCCAGGTAGATGCGATCACCGGCATTCAAGGCGGTGGCCTCAAATGCGGTGAGATAGCTGTCCTGATAGTAGAGGCGCTCAGTCATCGGCAGAGTTAGCGGATCTGCATCAGGACGGAGTTGCTCAAGGCCCCATTGACGTTCAGCCGGACGGGGACGAAGGTCCCGGCCAAGCCCGGGGGCACCGTGAAGTTGACCTGATAGAGGCCAACAAAAGTGGGTGACAGGCCGACAAAGTCCGGGCGGATGGACAGCGCGCCACTGACCGGGCCGGAGGCGGCATTGAACACCACCGAGACGTTGCCCGGAATGCGTTGTAGAGGCTCAGCCGCAGCGGCAGGGACACCGGTGAGGGCGGGCGGATTGGTCTGCCCCAGGCCGATGGCGTACATCACCATGGAGTTCCCTGCCACCGCACCACGATTGGCGAAACCGGGAATCGGGGCGGAGGCCGGCAGAGGTAGAGCAAACTCACCATTGAAGGCTATGATGCCGTAGCCCTCCACGCCAATGCCGTACCATTGCATGATCCGCGGGGCGCGCTCCGCCACCTGGACCGTCACCGCGTTGCTCGCCACACCGTCGCGCAGCACCTGCACCGAGGCTTCCCCGGCGCGGGTCTCATAAGGCAACTGGAAGTTGATCTGGTTGTAGTTGGCGAAATAGAGCGGTGCGTTGACGCCATTGACGAACACCGAGAGCCCGCCCAAGTCGCGAGGCCATGTCGTGTCGTAGGCGGAGTCGCCTTTGGCGTAGAAGTGTTCGCCTTTCAGCGCGATGATGGCGCCGGGGGCCACCGTGTCGCCGGGGACATAGTCGGCATTGTTCAGCACCTGTCCGGCAAAGGCGGTGGGGCGCGTCGAGGGCAGGACGGTCAGACCAACGGCAAACAGACCCAGGCTATTGGCCGAATTGTTGGCCACGGCCACTGTG
>JBIKMK010000721.1:0-2758 GCA_044359315.1 Bryobacteraceae bacterium
GTCCGACGCCCAAGCAGCGCAGCACGATGGAGCTGCTGCGTTACCTGACGGTGATGGGGCCGGTGCTGGTTCCCTCTATCAAGGCGGGCAGTTTTCTGGTGGATCAATGGAACGCGGGCACGGCCGCCGCGGACGCACTCGACTTTGCGGGCGTCGTCAAAAGCCTGGAATCTCAGCGCGCCTTCTACGAGGAGGCCGTGAATGGCTTCTCGGACGAGGAATTGGCGAGCGAGATTGAAATGTTCGGCGGCAAGCACCTGCGCGGACCCATGCTGGTGTCCATGGTTCTTTCGGGCCATGCCGCGTATCGCACCCAGCTGTTCTGCTATTTGAAGGCCTGCGGCCGTGAGGAATTGGGCACGATGAATCTCTGGATGGGCATGGACGCACCCGCCGCGGCCTAGCTGCATTGCCGCTGGTGCCTAAACCAGCCGGGGTGTAGTCTGACCCGGCATGAACCGGCTGGTTTAGTCTCCATCCCGCTGCCGGCAGCGGGGGTACGATAGTTGCTGATGATCCACATCAGTGAAGAAGACGTCCGCCGCCTGCTGCCGATGAATGAAGCGGTGCGGCTGGTCCGGCATGCTTTTGCGGAGCTGCGGGCCGGCCGTGCGGTGAACCAGATCCGGCGGCGGCTGACACTGCCCAACGGGGTCGGCTTGCACTCCATGGCCGGGGCCGTGGGGAAGTATTTCGGGACCAAGTTCTACTCGACTTCGCCCACCGGCTACGCCTTCCACTTCATGCTCTACAGCGCCGAGACCGCGCAGCCTCTGGCCTTGTTTGAGGCCAACTGGCTGGGCCAGATCCGCACCGGAGCCACCTCCGGCGTGGCCACCGATCTGCTGGCCAATCCCGAAGCAAAGGTGCTGGCCGTCATCGGCACCGGCTTCCAGGCAGCCAGCCAAATCGATGCTGTGCGCAGTGTGCGGCCCGGGATCACTGAAGTGCGCTCCTGGAGCCGGTCCAAGCAAGTGAATTGTCGTTCGGCCGAAGAGTGCGTCCGCGGAGCCGACGTCATTTGCACGGCCACCTGGGCCAAGGATCCGGTGCTGGAAGCGGCCTGGGTAAAGCCCGGAGCCCACGTCAATGCGGTCGGGTCAAATTATCAGACCAAGCGCGAGTTACCAGGGGAGTTGGTTAATCAGGCTGGCATTCTGGCAGTGGATGCGCGGGAAGCGGCGCAAGATGAGGCGGGGGATCTGCTCATGGCCAACGTTGATTGGGGCCGGGTGATCGAACTGAAAGATCTTAACGCCGACTGGCAGGAGAACCGGGTGAGCGTGTTTAAGTCGGTGGGGCTTTGTCTGGAAGATGTAGCCGTGGCGGGCTACGTCTACGAACAGATGACTCGGTAAGGGCGGCGCCGCACCTATTCCGCTGGGCCCAGGCTGGAATCCGCGTCACGCCAGGCGCTGATCTTCAGCCGGCGGCAGACCCAACACAAACCTTCGGCATCATTGACCGAGGGCAACGTCGAAGCAGCCGCACCGCAAACGGGGCACTTAGCACCTTTCACCTTCACCGGCGGCGGCACGGGGGCTGCCGTGGGTTGCGGTTTGTTGCCTAACGCTCCATTCATACTTCTATTCTAACAGCGCCGGGGCGCTGGCTGAATGGATTAGGCGGCGGCGCGACGCAGGCGCATCACATAGGCTGCGTCCAGCGGCGAGGAGCAGCGGGGGCACTTCTGGCCCGAAGTTACGCGGGGCAGCTTTCTGCCACTGGCCGTGCGCACATAGCCCACGTGCGCGGGGACAGTGTGGGTGCAGATAGGGCAATAGACATCGGCGTTATGTTCATTCGCGGCCGGAGCGAGTTTAGATTGGGGTGCGGCGCTTATCACAGCGGTCATATCGTCTTTCCTCGTTTCAAAGATTAGGACGAACCAGGTGAGAAAAAAGATTCGTACTTTTTTACGGGATCGCAACAAAGAAAAAGGCGCCCCATCCAGAGGATGAAGGCGCCCGCACTGGTTGCCAGAATTGTCGGAGGGCTATTCTGGCAACCGGTGGCTAAACCCAAACTGATCAGTCGCCCACAGCGGGCAGCGTCGCCGGCGAGGTGCCGCGCTTGGAGAAGTAGGCCTTGGCTTCTTCCACCAGCGAGTAACCCACCGGTACCACCAGCAAGCTTAGCAGCAAACACAGCGACTGGCCGCCGATGATCGTGATCGCAATGGCCGACCGTGTCGAGGCACCCGCCCCAATACCCACCGCCGTCGGGATCAAGCCCGCGATGATGGCCAGGGTGGTCATCAGAATCGGGCGCAACCGGACCCGGTTGGCCTCCAAGATGGCGCCGCGCAGCGGATAATTCCGGCTGCGTAGCGTGTTCATATAGTCGATCTGGAGAATGCCGTTCTTCTTCACAATCCCCAGCAGCAACAGGATACCGAGTGCACTGAAGAGGTTCAGCGACCGGCCGGTCAGGATCAGCGATAGCAGCGCAAAGGGGATCGAGAGCGGCAGCGTCGCCAGGATGATCAACGGCTGGACCAGGCTCTCAAACTGCGCGGCCAGCACCATGTACATAAAGATGGAGGCCAGGCCAATCGCCAGAATCATGTTGGCGGTGGTCTCTTCCAGAATCTTCACCTGTCCGGAGAACGCCGCCCGGAAGCCCGGGGGCAGATTCGCCTTGGCGATGATGTCGTTGGCGGCGGTGGCGGCGGCACCGAGGGAAACTCCGGGCGGAGTATTGCCCATGATGCCGATGGTGAACTGCCGGTTGTAGCGGTCAATACGGCTGGGGCCCA
>JBIKMK010000722.1:0-2749 GCA_044359315.1 Bryobacteraceae bacterium
GCCGTTGCGGAATTTTAACCCCGTACTGGATTTTGAAGGCAGCATAGGCAGAAACGTGTTGGAGAGGTTTGCCTATGTGCTGACCGGCGGGTTCTTTAGTGATGTCCGTTCCATCCGCACTGCGGCTGACCTCTCCGCGGCTCCGATTGGGAAGGCGATCAATCGCGTCGTTGGTGCCCTCGATGGTCCCTTTGGGGGGAATGGTACCCCCAAGGCCACTTTCGCCCGTCAGGATGTGCCTTTGTTTGATCTCCCCAAAGCTGGGGAATCATCCAACTTTACTTTGCCCATTGTGGCGATCGGCCCCCCCATGAGCAACGGGACCGAGCCCCGCTTTGCCCCCATCGGTTTCGGCGGCCGATTCACCTTGACGCTCTACGAGATGAAGGCCGGCGATGAGTTGTTGCTGCCCAGCAGCCTGACCATTCGGGATCGGCAACTGCCGGTGGTGGGGCCCGGCCCCATCGTGCTGCCCGGCCCCATTGTGGTGAATGATCCGTTGCCCTGCGCCAAGTGCCTTGCCTCACCCGTCCCGCTTCCCCCGGTGACGTCCAGCGTGGTGCCGGAACCCTCCACGTGGTTGATGGTGGGTGGCTCCTTGGCTCTCGTCTGCGCCATGCGCCGTCTGCGCCCCTAAAGCCGGCCACTCGCCGGGCGCTGGGTCAACGCAACTCGAAAACGACCACCGGCGATGGCCCACTGGAGCGGAACACCGGCTGGAATCGCGGCCACGGTGCCAATGGCACAGGCGGCGCCAGCGGATTCTCGGTGAGTACTTCGGCGACGCCGCCGGAGGCATCGATCTTGCGCCGGGCTTCCGCCATCGTCGGCGCGGTCTGTTCCGCCACCACCGCGCGATAGCTCTGCCCGATGTCGCTTTCCCGGCTCTCCCAATAGACCAGAGGAATAGGCTTGTCCGGCGAACCAACGGCGCCCGGCGTCCCCAGTCCGGCGAAGTACAGCCGGTAGAGCAGGGTCTCAAAATAGGCGGGCTTCAGAAAGACCTGCGCGTGCGCCAGACCGTTGGGCATCAGCCGGTAAAGCGTGGCCACGTAACGCTCCATGCCGATGCCCGCCCAAGTGGCCACCTGTGGCAAGGAGCTGGTCATTCTGCCGTCACCAACCGGCAGCCACGGCAACGATGGGTCCAGAACGACGTAGCGCAGCCCCAGCCGTTTTAGCTCGCTCACCGCCGCATCTTCGGAGGCAGTCAGCAGAATCCGTGCCGCATCGGTGGCGTGCAACTGCGTCGGATTGGCGAACGGCACCCGATGGGCCAGGCCGGTGATCCAGTATCCGAAATCCCACCACGCCAGCACGCCATAAGCAGGCCGCTGCGGGGGCGCGGTTGCGCGCCAGAACTGCCCGTCCTGGCCGTAGGGTTCCGGCGTTTGGTCACGCAGAAACACCAGCGCCTCGCGCCAATCGGCTGACGGCCCGGCATCGCGGCCCAGCAGTTGGACATAAAAGGGCTGGGAAGGGACCACCAGCAACAAGGCCGCGACGCCCAGGGCGACCTTCCGCCAACGCCATCGCGCCGAGCACTCCGCCACCAGCCAACCGGACAGAAGTGCTGCGGCCGGCGCGAAATAGGTGCCCATCCGGACCTGAAACAGCGCCGCCGCCAGCGTGGACGCTCCATAAACCGCCAGCAGCAGCTCCGCCCCGCGCCCGGACCGCAGGGCCCGCAGCGTTAACCAAGGGATGGCCGCTGCGGCGGCAAAGATCGAAAGCCCATACTGCTGAAATGCTGGCACCAGAGTGAACTCAGCGGAAGAAAGCCAGAGCGGGCGCAGCTCCAGGACCGTTCCCGCCGTCCCGGAAGGCACCAGCCGTTCCCGCGCCAGCGTGACGATCGTGGCCAATAGCTCGGGCTGAATCGCCCAAACGATCAGGGTGCCCAATCCCGCCCCGAGTGGCAGGCTCCAACGCGGGTCGAATGAGACTCGTCCGTGGCGTGGCAGCAGCCCGGTCAAGTTCACGCCGAGGCCCACCGCGGTGGCGGCGAGTGCATAGGGCATCCATAGCAGGCTCTGGAACGGCCAAGCGATCGCGAAAGCCACGGCGAACATCGCAGCCATTCCCCGCGCGGCCACGATGGCCTGGTGACCGTTCACCGCATCCCGCATCAGTTGCACCGCACTCCACGCCACCAGGATCGCCACCAGAAACGCCCCGCCCACCCAGGTCAGCAGATAGGCCCCCAGCAGTACGCCACTGATCAGCGGCCAGCGCCAGCCGGCGTGCCCGCGCTCCAGCAGTTGGCGATGACGCGCCAGCGCGGCCAGTATTGCCGCCGTCAGCAGGCTTTCCTGCACGTGGTGATCGGTGAAGCCCAGTGCGGTGACCTTCAGAAAATGCCCCGGCAGCGTGGCCACCACCACCGCCGATAGCCAGGCAGCGGTGGGATCGCCCCGCCACCGATGGAACCAGAAGACCGGCACCACGATGAGGGCCCCCAGTAGCGCCGGGTAGAGTGCGAGCGCGGCGTCCATCCAAGGCCTTGGCTGGACGGCACCGGTCAGCCAGAGGATGGTGGCCGCCCCGAAGTCAAAGGCTGGCCCCACCGCCACGGGCGGGCCGTCCGGGAAGGCGCCATAAGGGTCGTGCACCAGCCGGGAGGGGAAGTGGCGCACCTGAAACTCGATCAGCCGCCGGTGGTGCCAAGCATCGGCATCCTGAAACTGGACGACGCCTGAGCCATACACTGCCTGGAACGGGTAGGCAAAGCGAATCGAAAAGGCCAGCG
>JBIKMK010000723.1:0-2748 GCA_044359315.1 Bryobacteraceae bacterium
ATTCCGACGCCGGATCTGGTGGTCGGCATGACCAAGCCTTTCCCCGTCCCGGCCGGCTCCAAGATCGACTATCAGTACATCGTCATCCCCACGGGCTTGAAGGAAGACAAGTGGGTGAACATGGTGGAAGCGCGTCCGAGTGACCGTAGCGTGGTCCATCACATCGTGGTCTTCATCCGCGACGCGAAATCGAAGTGGCTGCGCGAAGCTGAGCCCGGCGTCCCCTACATCCCCAATCGCACCGGCAAAGAACGCCGCATCGACGTGGGCGGTGGCGGCAACGAAATTTTGCACATCTACACCCCGGGCAACCTGCCCGACATCTGGAAGCCCACCCAGGCCAAGCTGCTCCCCGCTGGCTCCGACCTTGTGTTCCAGATGCACTACACGTCCACCAAGAAGGACACCTCCGACCTGACCAAGATCGGGCTGGTCTATTCCAAGCAGGCTCCCGAGGAGCGCATCATGACGCTGACGGCGGGCAACGATGGCTTCTCCATTCCCCCGGAAGCGGACAACCACCGCGTTGCCGGCGCCTGGACGTTCCGGAATGATGCCACGCTGATGAGCTTCTTCCCCCACATGCACCTGCGGGGCAAAGCCTTCGAGATGAACCTCGTCAATGAAGACAAGAAAGAGACGCTGCTCAAGGTGAACAAGTACGACTTCAACTGGCAGCTCACCTATAAGCTGGAAAAGCCCATGTTGATGAAGCCCGGCATGAAGCTGGAAGCGGTGGGCTTCTTCGACAACTCGCCGAACAACCCCTACAACCCGGACCCGAAGGCCACCGTGACCTGGGGTGAACAAAGCTGGGAAGAGATGATGTACGGCTTCTTTGACGTGGCCATTGACGCCCGTCACGACCGCAACAGCTGGTTCCAGCGCAAGCAACTTCCGCCCAAGACGGAAGAATAGCGGGCCGCAAGTGAGTCTCTTGTGAAGTTGAAACTGTTGATGGCCGCCGCTCTGCCGGCGGCCTCTCTTTTTGCGCACATCACGGTGTCGACCAAGATCACCTGGTCCAAGGAGATCGCCCGTATTGTCAACCAACGCTGCATCTCCTGCCACCGGCCGGAAGGCGTGGCCGCCGCGGTGCGCTTGGACAACTACGAACTGGCACGCCCCTGGGCCAAAGCGATCCAGGAAGAAGTGCTCACCCGGCGCATGCCACCCTGGGGGGCCGTCAAGGGATTTGGTGATTTCTCGCCCGATGAGGGTCTTACGCAGGAAGAGTTGATTCTCATCGCCGAATGGGCGGAAGGCGGCGCGCCGGAGGGCGACCCCAATTTTGCCCCTCCCCTGCCCCGGCGACCGGAGCCGCTGGCGCGTCCGTCCGGGCTGCTGCGGCCGATTGCGGCGCAGATGCATATCCTCACCAGTACCACTTTGACGGCTCTGGAGGCTGCTGCCCCCGTACGCGTGACCGCACACTTCAGCGACGGCCGGATTGAGCCCCTGCTGTGGGTGCTTACCGCGCCCCGCACGGCAACGGTTTACCGGCTGCGGGTCCCCATGATGCTTCCTCCTGGCACGCGGCTGGAAGCCAACGGGCCCGTGAAGGGCTACTTCCGGACCGCCATCGCGAAACCGTCACCGGCTAAAGCACCGCCGGCCCAAGGTGGCGCAGGCTTTCAGCCTGCAGGCGGACTTAAGTCCGCCCCGAGGTAGCGTTCGTGAAACTATAACCACGGCGATTTGCGTGAACAGGCGGGACTGAAGTCCCGCTGCAGGCCGACAGCCTGCGCCACCCATGGCCCCACGGAAATTCCAATGACTTGTCCCAGCGATTCAGTGAGATTCACTGCATTAAGGATGCCCGCCGCCCGCCTTACTTGCGCGAGCCCGGCTTGATGGCTTCGCTGCCCGCGGCACACAGCGGACAGACTGATGGGTCCCAGGTCTGCACCTGAAGCGTCGCCAGCGCCACACGTGGAATCCCGACATCGGCCTGTCCGCCGGAGCGGTCAATGATGGAGCCCGCCGCCCGCACATCTGCGCCCAGTTGCCGGAGCAGTTCCACCACCTCGCGCGTCGAGCCGCCAGTGGTAATCACATCCTCAATGATCACGGCCGCATCGCCAGGGGTAACGCTGAACCCCCGCCGCAGCGTCATCTTTCCTTCAGTGTCCCGTTCCGTAAAGATGTGGCGGGTGTTTAGGTGGCGCGCTACCTCGTGGCCGATCATCAGACCACCCATGGCGGGCGAAACGGTGAGTGTGATTGGCCCTTGACCTGCATTTAGGTTGGCCGTGGTGAGCTGCTCCGCAAGGGCTGCTCCCAGTTCGGAGGCGTTGGCCGGATGCTGCAATACCAGCGCGCATTGAAGATATTGATCGCTGTGGAGACCACTGGTCAGGCGAAAATGGCCTTTCAGACGGGCTCCTGTGCGGTCAAAGAGAGAAAGTGTTGATTGATCGTCCACCGGAAAATTAGTGTAGCAGTGTATGGGGTGGTGTCCGCCGGAGAATATCTGCGTCCCACAGGCGGACACCCGAGCGGTAGGGCGATCCAAAGCGATACTATGAAGAATTCCCCGAGACGAGCGGGAACTCTTTGCTCGGTATTCCCGTTTAGACCATAAGGTAGGGTAAATGCGTTCTGTTCAATCTATAGTTGCGCTCATTGGCGTTAGTGTGATGATTCACCCGGTGAGCTTTGCTCAACAGCCTCCGGCACCCGCTCCGGCGGCACCGGCGGCTTCCCGCGGAGGCATGTCCTGGAATGGTTGGCGCGATAACGGTATCG
>JBIKMK010000724.1:0-2740 GCA_044359315.1 Bryobacteraceae bacterium
CTAACCACCACTCCTTGGGGTTGATCGGGCTCTTCCCGGCCCCCTGAAAATAGTCGGCTGCACCGACTCCTCCATTCTCCCCTAGCGCCCGTAACAAATGGCCGGCGGAGCTTTTCGAGTAGACGAATCGCTCTGTTGCGAGGGTACTCTTGAGCCGTGCGAAATGTTCCAGAATCCAATTGGGGTCGCCACTTGTAGATACTTCACCGAGTCGGTCGCGAACTCCACTGACCGTTCTTGCCAGTGGATGCCCAGACCAGCCCCTGAACGGTTCAAAATTCACTTCCTCATTAAAGAAATCGAACATCTCACGAAATGTGTTGAACGTCCTGGTTCCAACTGGTTCGCCAATATCGATCGAGATATTATGAGCCTGTTCGTCTAGCAACTGCTCGTGTTCTTCACTGGTCAGCGCATCCGTATTTTATTCCAGATCAGCCTTCTGAAACGACTTACGCGGCCTTACGTGCGCGGACTGACGTCGCATCGAACTCTTGAGGGCTTGACCATTTCCAGAACGCGCGCCTCCGCCGGGACACCCGCCCACAGCGCTACCATAGAGTTAACCCATGCCCAGTTTGAATTCCTTTGGCTCGGCCGCTACGTTGAATGTTGGCGGTTCGGTGCATCAGATTTATCGCCTGGCGGCTCTTGAGCAGGCGGGCTTTTCGCTTTCGCGGATTCCTTATTCCATCCGCGTACTGCTGGAGAACTTGTTGCGGTCCGAAGACGGGATCACCGTGCGCAAGTCCGACATTGAGTACGTGGCCCGGTGGGACCGGAGTGCCGTCGCGCAGGAGATTAATTTCCGGCCGGCGCGCGTGATCCTGCAGGACTTTACCGGCGTGCCCTGCGTGGCTGACATTGCTGCCATGCGCGATGCGCTCGTCAAGATGGGCGCGGACCCGAAGCTGGCCAATCCGCTGATTCCGGTTGATCTGGTGATTGACCATTCGGTGCAGGTGGACAACTACGGCACCGCGGACGCGTTCGATTTGAACGTGCTGCTGGAGTTCCAGCGCAACCATGAGCGCTATGCGCTGCTGCGCTGGGCGCAGGCGAATTTCTCGAACTTCCGTGCGGTGCCTCCTGGCACGGGCATTGTGCATCAGGTGAACCTGGAGTATTTGGCCTCCGTGACGTTTTCGCGCGACGGCGTGGCGTACCCGGATTCCGTGGTGGGTACCGATTCGCACACGACGATGATCAACGGTCTGGGTGTGGTGGGCTGGGGTGTGGGCGGCATTGAGGCCGAGGCCTGCATGCTGGGTCAGCCGATTTCGATGCTCCTGCCGCAGGTGATCGGCTTTAAGCTGACCGGCAAGCTGGCCGCTGGCGCGACGGCTACCGACCTGGTGTTGACCGTCACGCAGATGCTGCGCAAGCGCGGCGTGGTGGGCAAGTTTGTCGAGTTCTACGGCCCGGGCGTGCTGAACCTGCCGCTGGCGGATCGCGCGACGATCGCCAATATGGCTCCTGAGTACGGCGCGACGATTGGCTTCTTCCCGATTGATGAGCAGGCTCTGGCATACATGCGCTTGTCGAACCGTCCCGCGGAGACGATTGCGCTGACGGAGGCGTACGCGACGCAACAGGGGCTGTTCCTGACGGCCGATTCGCCGGATCCGGAGTACACGGACACGCTGAGTCTGGATCTGAGCACCGTCGTTCCGTCACTGGCTGGTCCGAAGCGTCCGCAGGACCGGATTGAGCTGCCGAACGTGAAGGCGAATTTTGTGGAAGTGCTGGGCGGGGCGGTGAAGTCGGCTCCGATTGTGATGGATGGCGTGGAGACGCAGGTGAGCGACGGCAGTGTCGTCATCGCCGCGATTACGTCGTGCACGAATACGTCGAACCCCAGCGTGATGATCGGCGCGGGCTTGGTCGCCAAGAAGGCTGTCGAGAAGGGTCTCACGTCGAAGCCGTGGGTGAAGACTTCGCTGGCGCCGGGTTCGAAGGTAGTGACGGACTATCTCACCGATTCAGGCTTGCAGACTTACCTTGATGCGCTGAAGTTCAACCTGGTGGGTTACGGCTGCACGACTTGCATTGGTAACTCCGGTCCGCTGCCGGAGGCGGTGTCGAAGGCGGTGGCGGATGAGAAGTTGACCGTGGCGGCGGTGCTGTCGGGCAACCGGAACTTTGAAGGGCGCGTGAATGCTCAGGTGAAGGCGAACTATCTGGCGTCGCCGCCGCTGGTGGTGGCGTACGCTCTGGCCGGTCGCGTCGATATCGACCTGACGACGGAGCCGCTGGGGACGGGCAAGGACGGCGCGCCGGTGTATCTGAAGGATATCTGGCCGACGCACGAAGAGATCGCCGAGGCGGTGGGTGCGTTTGTCACTCAGGAGATCTTCCGCAAGGAGTATGCGGAGGTGTTCGAGGGCACGGAGCAGTGGCGGAACATGAAGACGCCGAAGGGCGACATGTTCGATTGGGATCCGGAATCGACCTACATCCGGCGGCCTCCGTACTTTGACGCGATGGCGGACCCGAAGGCTCCGCTGCCCGTGTTCGAGAATTTGCGGGCGCTGGCGGTGCTGGGCGATTCGATCACAACGGACCACATTTCACCAGCCGGATCGTTCAAGAAGGACGTGCCGGCGGGACAGTATTTGACGTCGCTGGGCGTGGCTCCGCAGGACTATAACGGCTACGGCGCGCGTCGCGGCAACCATGAAGTGATGGTGCGTGGGACGTTCGCCAACATCCGGCTGAAGAACCAGTTGGTGCCCGGCGT
>JBIKMK010000726.1:0-2739 GCA_044359315.1 Bryobacteraceae bacterium
GAGAATGATGTCTCGTATTTGATCAATCCCGGTTCGGTGGGGCAGCCCCGGGATGGTGACTCCCGGGCCGCGTACGTGATTTACAATTCGAGCGAGAACTGGCTGACTTACCACCGCGTCGTCTACGACATTGCCCGGGCCCAGGCGCGGATTCAAGAAGAACACCTTCCTCAAATGCTGGCGGATCGCCTGGGAACGGGAGCCTGACCGTCGCACCTTCTTGCCGTACCCGTCATTCCGCGTCGCTTTCTCCGTCGCCTCATCGAAGCTAAATTCCTGTTATGCTGACCGGAAAAGCAATCTGCCTCTACCGCTAATTATCCCGGAAAGCCATCCTTTTTCTTCATGGGGAAATTTACCCTGCCCGCCGTTGCCGTTCTCGCCTCCCTGGTGGGGGCGGGCTACTGGTTTCTCTGGCGAGTTCCGGCGATCATTCGCGTCGGGGCCCAGGACCTTCCTCCCTACATTCACTTTGATGAAGCCGGCCGCTCCTTTGGCGCGATGGCGCGGGCGATGGAAGAAGCCGCCCGGAGAGCGGGCATGCAGATTGAATGGCACCCTGGCCCTAACCAGAATTTTGAAGATCAGTTGGCGACCGGCAAACTGGACTTGTGGTTGTCCGTTTGGACACCGCGCAAGGTGGAGCGGGCCACTTACTTTACTGAGTCGTTCCTAAAGGTGGATCTGGTGCTGGCTACCCTGGGTACGGCACTTGGCAGGCAGTCTGGCGGTGGCCCCCGGAGAGTAGCGGGGGGCCCGATGGTGGAGCAGACCGATCTGGCGGCGCAGATGTTCCCGCAGGCCGAGCTCCTGATGGTACCCGCTGAGGCCTTCGCACTGGAGGCATTGTGCCGTGGCGAAGTAGACGCCGCGCTGGTTTCTCAAATATCGCTCATGATGGCGGTGGTCACCACTGCTCCGGGCGTTTGCGCGGGAAAGCCGTTACAGTTGACGTCCGCCCGGAGGGCAGTATTCACCCGGACAGCGGCCGCCCCGCGCTTTCATCGTGCCGCGGACGCCCTCATCCAGCGGTTCGGCGAAGTGGCACTCGATGGCACGCTGGACGAGTTGGCCCGGGGGCAACCGGGGGTGTTGCCCACGCTGGTGACGCAAGCGAAGGTGGTCGCGCAGGAATCACGGGACCGTCGCCGCCAACGCGAATTGATCGCCGGATTGTCCGCCATCATTGCGGCACTGGTGGCCATGGCCGCGTACTTGCGGACCGCCCGCCGCCGTGCCGATCAGGCCATGGTGCAAGCCCAGGCGGGCGAGCGGGCCAAGTGTGACTTTCTGGCGATGATGAGTCACGAGATCCGCACTCCCCTCAATGGCATCCTCGGCATGACCGGACTGATTCGCGATGAGCCGGATCCCGCCGTGGCGCGGGACTACGCCGCTACGGCCCAAGCGTCGGCTCAACACCTGATGGGGTTGCTCGAAGGCGTCCTGGACATCTCCGCCCTGGAGGCCGGGGCGATCCAGTTGAAGCATCGGCCCTTCGATTTGCATGAATTGATCGAGCGGGCGGCCAACGCCGTGCGCAGTTCGGCCAAGCCCGCCGTCGCCATCTCGACGGTCATCAGCCCGGCTGTGCCCCGGAGGGCATCGGGCGACCCGGAGCGGCTGATGCAGATCCTGCTCAGCCTGCTCTCGAACGCCGAGAAGTTTACCGATCAGGGAACGGTGGTCGTCGGCGCGGAGCTCGTCAGCCACCCCGCTGCCGGTCCAGTGGTGCGACTGTCAGTGAGCGACACCGGCATCGGCATCCCGGTTACTCTGCAAGAACGCATTTTCGAAAAGTTTGAGCAGGGCGACCAGTCGATCACGCGACGTCATGGCGGCATGGGCCTGGGGTTGGCAATCGCGCGTGCCCTGGTACAGGCCATGGGCGGCCAGATTCAGGTGGCCAGCACGGAAGGTGTGGGCACCACTTTGGCCGTCACGCTTCAATTTGCCCACGCTCCGGAGCTTTGACGACGGGGGCCAGCGACGATGCCCGCCCTCGTGGCTACAATCTTACATGCAGCTCAAACTTGTCGGATACTGCTTGGCTATTTCCGCTTTGCCTCTAGCGGCCCAGTTGACCCCGGACCAGCGGGTCCAGGACTTCCAGCAACTCACCAGCCTCTACGCGCGATATTACGCACCCGCACAATGGAAAGCTGTAGCGCTGGGCCGCAATATCTTTGACACCGCACCCTACCTGCAGCGGGTGCGGGCGTCTAAATCCGATCTGGAGTATCTGGAGATCTGCGGCGAGTGGGTAATCTCACTCCGTGATGGTCACGCTGAGTTTGATCTAAATTCCGACTTTCAGATCTACCTCGGTTTTGATGTGGACTTGTACGATGGCAAGTATTTGATCGACTTCGTGGATCGCCGCCGGTATCCAGTGGCGCGGTTTCCTTTCGCCACCGGCGATGAGGTGGTTTCCATTGATGGCCGCCCGGCGGCAGCGCTCGCGAAGGATCTCAACCGTTTGGTAGGACTGGCGAATGACCGCGGCGATGCCCGCTGGGCTGGCTATCTGCTGACGTTCCGCCCACAGGCCTACTTTCCGCGCGCCCCAGAGATGCCGGAGCAGTCCACCGTGGTGGTCCGCCGGGCGGAGACCGGGGCCGAAGAGAGCTATCAGCTTAGCTGGAGCCGCTTTGGGACGCCGTTGCTGAACCTGGTTCCGGTCCCCGGCTACTCCGCTGCGGCGTCGGCTCTCCGGACGCTCTCCACTGCTGTGAACCG
>JBIKMK010000725.1:0-2739 GCA_044359315.1 Bryobacteraceae bacterium
GCGTGGGGCTTGCTCACGGACCCCGGAAGAAGCCCCAAGCTGACGCATGGGGCTAGGCGGAACACCTCCGGCAAAGCCCGGAAATGCTCTACTTGCTCAACTTCTTGGCGACCTTCTCGACATCGCCCCATACGCGCAGCAGATTACCGCTCCACATCTTGCCGATCTGCTCTTCGGTGTAGCCGCGGCGGACGAGTTCAAGGGTGACGTTGAAGGCTTCAGCGGCGCTGTCCCAGCCGTCGATGCCGCCGCCGCCGTCAAAGTCGGAGGAGATGCCGACATGGTCGATGCCGATCAACTTCACGGCGTAATCGATGTGATCCACCATATCCTTGACGTTGGCGCGCGGGGCGGGCGGAAACTTGGCGTCGATCTCCGCCATGCGCTTTTCATACTGGGCGCGCACGTCAGGCGGAAGCATATTCAGGAATCCGCCGCCGCGGCGAGGGGCGGGCGCAGCAGCGGTGGCCGTCGGGGCCTTGGCTTCTTCAACCGGGCAGGCTCGATTGCCAGCAGCGGGGCGGCGGAACATCGGACCACCACCGGCGCGGCCGCCGCCCAGGCCCATATCGGCGCGCATCTTGTTGAGCGCCTCGGTGCGTTCCTTCGAATCCACTTTGACGTAGGAGGCGAAGCCGACAATCTGGATCACGCCGCCATTCTTCTTCAGGGCCAGCAACTGCTCGTCATCCATGTTGCGGCTGTGGTCGGCCACGGCGCGGACACTGGAGTGCGAGGCGATGACGGGGGCCTTCGAAAGCTTGATCGCTTCGAGGTTGGCACCCTTGGAGGGGTGCGAGAGGTCCACCATCATACCCAGACGGTTCATCTCCGCGATCACCTGACGGCCCAGCGGCGACAGGCCGTTGTTGTGCAGGTAGCCGGACGCTTCACCGGTGTTCGAGTCCGCCAACTGGCTGTTGCCATTGTGCGCCAGCGACATGTAGCGGCCCCCGCGATCAAAGAACTCCTTGACCCGGGTGATGTCTTCACCAATGGGATACGCATTCTCGACGCCGATTACGGCGACGCGCTTGCCCTGCTTGTGGAGGCGGCGCACATCTTCCGGCGTCAGCGCCAAGCCCATCACATCGGGAGCGATCTTCTCGGTAAACCGGTGGATGGCCTCAAACTTCTCAATCGCCTGCTTGTAGGCATCCGCGTAGGCTTCCGTGGTGGGCAAGCCCTGGCCGACGTAGACGATCAAGAAGGCGACGTCCATATCGCCATCCACCATCTTGGGCAGGTTCACCTGGGTGGTCAGCCGCTTCAGATAGTTGCACTCCGCCGTGAAGTTGAGGGCGTCGATATCGTTGTGCGTATCGAGCTTGATCACACGGTCATGAATGCCCTTCGCCTTGGCGATCAACGCGGCGTCCGCGGACTGCGCGAAGGCGCTGGAGGCTACCAACTGAAGCGCGAGTGCAGTGGTGATGAATTTTCGCTGGAAGTCTGTCATGGGAAATGTACCTACCTTTGTGCCGCTTGTGGCACCTCGAAACCGTGAGGACGCATCGGATCAGGATGGCCAACGCGGGCCGGGGATCCGGAAGACGTCATTGTAGCAGCGATGCTGGAATTGGCGAGTTAGGGCAGGCTGCAGCGTGGCGTCGAAAGGGCTAAAGCGGGATCCAAAGCAATCGGTTGATCCATTCGCCGGCCTCGGTTGCACTCCAGATCAAAGCAAGCTCGTCGATGGCTGACGAGATGGGCGTTGCTTCTCGAACGATCAACACACCCGCACTCTGATTGCTTTGGACAAACCGGTGGAAATGGCCAGGCATCGTGCTGCGGTCCTGGCTCACCAAAATCCTTCCCGACGCGCTCGCGATCCCAAGGACGCGAGGATCGTCCAGCCCGGCGAGCCCCGCAGCCGCTGAGGTTAAGAAATCGATCTCACGGTTTGCTCGCCGCAAGCCTCTGAGAATGCGTCCGTCCAGGTCGGCGTCAGCCTGGAACTTGACTCTCATGGCGCGCTCTCTGGAGCTTGGCGATCAGCGTGGCATTGTCTTGACGGGACTGTTGGTGCAGTGCCTCCGCCTCGCGGCGGGCCTGCGACAAGTAGGCGTCAACCGCTTCCTGATGGCCAAGATAGAACGCCAACGCGCCATGCACTTGCTCCAGGGTGAGAGCCGGATAGGACTCCACCATGCTCTCGACCGACAGTCCCTCCCGAAATAGGTAGACCAGCGAATCGAGCGAGACACGGGTGCCCCCAACGCGGTAACCACCGTCGGTGATGGTGACGTATTGCTTGTCCATTCGGCTCGGCACCTCTCGTCCAATCGTCACATGGTTTGGAGGCTGCGGCAAGACTGAGACTCTAGTGGTTATGCCGCGGGATCTCTTTGCCGACGTCCTGGTATTTCACCGCGAACTCCAGCACCCCACCAGTGGATAGCTGGCCCACGTGGGCGCGGTACATCTCCTGCCAGGGGGTTTGGCTGGCGGGAATTGTGATGTTCAAGGCGGCGCGGCGGGCGGCGATCTCTTCGTCCGAGATCATCACGTCGACACGGCACTTGTTGAGATCAACGCGCACGATATCGTTCGTCTGGATGATGGCCAAGTTGCCGCCGACGGCGGACTCGGGCGAGGCATTCAGGATCGAGGGCGAATCGGCGGTGCCGGATTGGCGGCCATCGCCGACGGTAGGCAGGAAGCGGACGCCGCTCTTGATCAGGGCGTCCGGCGGCTGCATGTTCACCACTTCGGCGGCACCGGGATATCCCACCGGAC
>JBIKMK010000727.1:0-2734 GCA_044359315.1 Bryobacteraceae bacterium
TCATCATGGCTGTGGTCATGCCCGTGATGATCGCCGCCGCCTGTCAGCTTGGCCAAGCGTTTCTGGAACAGGTTCATGCCCACCATCACGATGGCGAGGCCGGAGATAGCCCCCATCCAGGGCACAATCCGCTCCGGCAGAATGTATTGCGATAGAAACAGCGTCACCAACCCCAACGCAAACACGCTGATCGTATGCGTGAAGGTCACCATCGCCCCCAGAAAAACCGCATGCTTCAGCGTCCCGCGAGCACCTACCAGATAGGCCGCCACAATCGTCTTGCCATGCCCTGGCGACATCGCATGCATCGCCCCGGCCACAAACGCCGCACCCAGACCCAACAAGGCCAGATCAAACGGCAGTTCCTTGCGGCTGAGCAGAGTGGACAGATAATCCCCCCGCACCATGGTGCCCGCGCTGGCGTCCTGGGGGCCACCGGCCACCGGTGCTGCAACAACCGGGCGGCTGGGCGACGCAGCTACTGATGGCGCTGGCTCTGCCGTTTCTGGTGGCTTGGGTAGCGCTCCGGCCGCGGGCCATGGGCCATCTGGCAGCCGCTGGGCGGTTCTTGCAAGCGATGCCCCCGGCGGAACCGTCACTTGGGCTCGCAACTGCTGCGGCGGGGCTCCGCTGGTCTCCGGCGGATACTCGGCCAACGCCCGGCTGCGATCTGGAGCATCGCCCGTCACCACTTCCTTCCACCCGGTCCGCCCGGCAAAGTTGGGATCTTCGTAGCTGACCGTGCCTCCCCCCGGCACTGCCACCTCCATCTCCGCCGTCACCCGCATCACCGGCATCGCCCCGGCTCCCTCCGCCACCAAGACGCTGACGCTCTCCACCTTGGCGGTCAACCGCTGGCCGTCCAAGGTGAACTGCAGCGCCCGCACCCATTCCGCCATCTTCTCCGGAGCCAGCTTCTTCAGCGCCTCTGGCTCACTGGAGCTAGATAGCTCAAACGTTGGGATCTCGGCCAGATCAATCGCGTACGTCACCCGTAAGACGCCGGGCGCGGGCTTCAATCGCGCATAGTGGCTCACACTGAAGTTCCCCATCGGATGCGCCCCCATGGCCGCAGCCAGGGCAGTGAGAACAAATAGCGAAGACCGCAGCGGTTTCATCAATCCTTTGGTACGCATGACAACCAGATTCGGATTGCGCGCCATGCTAATTTAGTATCTCCTGGCTGGCAATTCGGTTCATGATCCAATCCTTAATTGACCACACTATCCTGAAGCCCGGCGCAACGCGCGACGATGTGCGGCGATTGTGCTCGGAAGCTCGTGAACATGGGTTTTTCAGCGTTTGCCTCAACCCGTACTGGGTGGCCCTGGCTGCGAATGAGCTGTCCGGATCGGCCGTCAAGGTGTGCACCGTGGCGGGCTTCCCGCTGGGAGCATCGACGGCGTTTATCAAGAACGCTGAAGCCGATGAAGCGCTCCGGCACGGGGCGGTCGAGATCGACATGGTGATCAACGTCGGCGCTCTGCGCGCGGGCGACACCGCGACTGTGCTGGAAGAGATCGGCCAGTTGGCCCACACCTGCCACCGCTCGTCAGCGCTGCTGAAAGTGATCATCGAGACGGCCCTCCTGACGGACGATCAGAAACGGCTGGCCTGTGAACTTTCCGTTCGTGCGGGCGCGGATTTTGTGAAGACCTCCACGGGCTTCGCGGCCCACGGGGCCACCGTGGAAGATGTGGCCCTGATGCGCGCGGTGGTGGGGCCGAATGTTGGCGTCAAAGCTTCCGGCGGCATCCGGACGCTGGCCGATCTGCGGCGGATGGTGGAAGCCGGTGCCAACCGCATCGGTGCGTCTTCCGGGGTGGACATCATGCGGGAGCTGGCTGCGAGCTCATGAGGCGCCGTCGCCAGCCGCCCGGAACGGGTGCCCTCTCACCGGACCCGGAACAGCCGGTCCAGCCGGTGGCTACTCCGCCGCCAACGGCCCGTTTCCAGCAGCGCGAAGAGCTGCTGGACTTCCTGTTGGAGGTGGTCGGCCTCGCTTCCGAGACGCTCAACCTGGACCAGTTGCTGGAAAGCGTCGGCAAGCTGGTGGTGCGCGCCATCCCCTCGGAACTGCTGGCGATCCTGCTCTACAGTGAGCGCCGCAAGAGCCTCCGCATTCGCCATGCCATCGGCCACCGCGAAGAACTGGTGCGTCACCTGGAGGTCCGTCTGGGTGAAGGCTTAGTCGGCCAAGCGGCGATGACCCGCAAGGCCGTGCGCCTGGACGATGTCCGCACCGATCCCCGTTATTTGAGCGCCCTGGACGCCGTCCGGAGCGAACTGGCGGTGCCCATCCTGGTGCGTGGCCGCCTGGTCGGCGTCATCGACATTCAGGCCACCGCGCTGGCCGCCTTCACGCGTGAAGATGAGGCGCTGCTCACCCTGATCGCCCTGCGCATTGGGTCGGTCATCGATAATGCGCGGCTGCACCGGCGGCTGGAACGCAATCATCGCACCCTGCGCGCGCTGTCGGAAATGGCGCGCGAGTTCAGCTCCATTCTCGACCTTGATGAATTGCTGGACCGCATCGCCCGCGCCGTCCGTTCACTGTTTGATTTTGACGCCTTCAGCATTCTCCTGATTGAGGGCGACTACCTGCGCCACCGCTTCAGCCAGCGCTATGACGAGCGCGTCGAAGTGGACAACATCCCGCTGAGCCATGGCCTGACCGGCCACGCTGCCTCCCACCGGGAGCCCGTACTGGTGCGTGACACCACGGCCGACCCAC
>JBIKMK010000100.1:0-9839 GCA_044359315.1 Bryobacteraceae bacterium
GCGCCGTGGAAGAGGTAGAGAGGAAATTGGAGCGGGAGACCGGATTCGAACCGGCGACATCAACCTTGGCAAGGTTGCACTCTACCAGCTGAGTTACTCCCGCATCGAGTGGCGCGACTACCAGTATCGCGCAGGTTGAGATGGCTGTCAAACCAGGTTGAAACAGAAGGTCTGGAAACTGTTCTTTAACACGGGTCAAGTCTATTGTTTATATAGTGTTAAAGAATTTTGAAGAGACCCCTTGAAGCTCCGGAACCCTGTGCTAGACTAAGAGTCCGCGGGGCAGATTTCAGGGATCTGATCAGGGTTCCAGCCGCCTCGACTCGAAGCAGGACAATCCCCCCTAGTCCTCGGGAAAGTGTAGGTTTTCCACAGATGTGGAAAACATGTGGGAAAACTTTATCTTGAAATGGCCCTATTTAGTTTGGCTGATTTCGAGGGGGCGTTCGGCAGTTCGGTAGTGGGGTGTTGAAGCGTTGATGGATTTGTGGGAAGAGATTAAGCGTCAGCTGGCCAGCGAGATCACCGCCGAGGGATATCAGAACTGGGTCTCGAAAACCAAGCTTAGCCACGTTGATGGCGAGACGCTTTGGGTGAGCGTTCCGAATGACGTCACCCGGCAGTGGATGGAAACTGAATATTCGGTTCAGGTTCAGCGGATCATCACCAAGTTTCCGTTGTCGGTGAAACATGTCAAGTATGAGAATGGTTCCCACCGGGGTGACGCTGAACAAGGCGGCCGGGCAGCTGCCGCGGGTTTGTCCGACCCTCTAAACTTCAGCAATCTGATCCTGAATCCTCGGTTGAACTTCGACAGTTTCGTGGTTGGCTCCTGCAATCAGTTTGCACACGCGGCGGCGGTTCATGTTTCGAAGAACCCCGCCAGTGGCTACAACCCGTTGTTCATCTATGGCGGCACGGGTATGGGCAAAACCCACCTGATGCACGCGATCGGACGGAGCCTGGTGGAACGGTACTCTGATCTGCGCGTGGTTTATACGACCAGCGAACGGTTTGTCAATCAGATGGTGCAAAGTCTGAAGTCCGACCGTATGGCGGTTTTTCAGCAGCACTACCGCAGTGCCGATGTGCTGTTGGTAGACGATGTCCAGCACTTTGCGGGCAAGGAGCGGACTCAGGAAGAGTTCTTCCATACCTTCAATGAGTTACAGGAGCGCCAGAAGCAAATTGTGCTCAGCTCCGATAGCGTTCCCAAGCACACACCGGGCTTGGTGGAGCGGCTGCGGTCCCGCTTTGAGTGGGGCTTGATGGTGGATGTCCAGCCGCCGGACCTGGAAACCAAGATGGCGATTCTGGATAGAAAGGCCGAGGCGGAGGGCATGGTGCTGCCGGACGAGGTCCGTATCTTCCTGGCCACCAAGACCAAGTCGAACGTGCGGGAACTGGAAGGCGCTTTGATCAAGCTAACCGCCTATTCCAGCGTCACCGGCGAGCCGATTAGCCTGCCGATGGCCCAGCAGGTGCTGCGCCATCTTTCCCAAGGCACCGACAAGCGGATTTCACTGGAATCGATCATCCGGTTGGTGGCGGAAAAGCATTCGATGCAGCCGGCTCAGCTGAAGCAGAAGTCGAATGAGCGCAAGATTGCCTACCCCCGTCAGATCGCCATGTACCTGGCCAAGGAGCTGACTAACGCCTCCTTGCCAGAGATTGGGCGGGCGTTTGGCGGGAAGCATCACACGACCGTTCTGCATTCGGTCCAGAAAATTGAGACTTTGCGGCTGAAGGACCCGGAATTGAACAAGTTCATCCACAGCCTATCCGACACATTAACGGTCGGTTAGCAGTACTTCCACAGCCACCCGGCCGAAAGGCTGGTGGGAGCTGTGGACGCTTTTGGTAGTAGTGAGATCTTCCGAGGAGGACTAAGGGTTATTGACAGGCAGTGGTAGCGGAAAGCGCCTGATTTTAGTATAATTTAGGGTGTTATCCACATTTTCACAGGCCCAATAGATAGTTCTCTTAGATCTGTATCGGTAATTACTTCAAGGAACGTTAGGGAGAACCCCTGAAATGGAATTCACCGTTAGCAAGGCGAACCTGGTCCGGGAACTGAGCTTCTCGCAGGGAGTGGTCGAGAAAAAGACCACGATACCGATTCTGTCCAACGTGCTGATTGAAGCCTCGGGCGACCGGATCACGTTAACAGCCACTGATCTGGAACTGGGCATCCGCTGTTCTTGCCCGGCTCGGGTGAAGAAGGCCGGTTCTGGTACGATTCCAGCGCGGCGTCTGCTGGATTACGTCCGGTTGCTGCCCGATGCCGATGTGGATGTCAAAGTAGGGGACAACCACTGGGCTTCCCTTACCTGCGGCCGTTCAAAGACGAAGATTGCGGGCATGTCGCGGGAAAGCTTCCCGGAACTGCCGGTGATGCCGGAAAAGGTGGCCGAGATCCCGGCCAAGGTGTTGGCGGGGCTGATCTCACGCACCATCTTTGCGATCTCTGCTGAAGAGAGCCGGTTCACACTAAATGGCGCTCTGCTGCAGTTGAAGTCCGATGGCTTGACGATGGTCGCCACCGACGGGCACCGGCTGGCGATGGTCGAGAAGGCGTATGAGCTGCCGGAGATCAGCGGCGTCTACAAGGCTCTGCTGCCGCGCAAGGCGATGCAGGAGCTGGTCCGTCTGGCCGCCGAAGCGGGGCCGGAGGACAAGGTGAAGTTCTCGGGCGATGAGAATCACCTCTTTTTTGAGCTAGGCGAGCGTCTGTTGCTGTCCCGGAAGCTGACCGGAAACTTCCCCGACTATGAGCGCGTCCTACCGAAAGAGCAGCCGCACTCTGTGTCGATGGCCAAGGATGAACTGAAGGGTGCCATCGAGCGCGTCGCCCAGTTTTCCGACGACCGTTCACACGCCATTCGCCTCCAGGTGAACGATGGTGAAGTGAGGATCCATTCGTCATTGTCCGATACGGGCGAAAGCGAAGAGAGCATTCCGGTGGAATACGCCGGTCCGTCGGTGGAGATCGGCTTTAATGCCCATTACCTGACCGAGTTTTTGAAGGCGCTGGGTGAAGCAAAGGCTGGGTTCCATTTCAAGGATGGCAACTCCGCTGGTGAGCTGCGCCCGGCTGGTGATGACGTTGAGTTTGGATACCGTTACATCGTCATGCCGATGAGGATCTGACCGGGTCAGGTAGTTTCTGGATATTCGGGGCTGGCAGAAGCTGGCCAGGTCTTGGCAGGAAGTACACAAAAAGCAAAGAATGGCATCGAACACTCAAGTTTACGACTCCACTAGCATTAAGGTTCTGGAGGGGCTGGAGGCCGTACGCCTCCGCCCCGCGATGTACATCGGCTCCACCCGTGAGGCGGGGCTGCACCACTTGGTTTATGAAGTGGTGGACAATTCGGTGGACGAGGCGCTCGCTGGCTATTGCACCGAGATCCGGGTCACCATCCACATCGACAACTCCTTGACCGTTGAGGACAATGGTCGCGGCATCCCCGTCGACATCCATAAGGAAGAGGGAGTTTCGGCGGCCGAGGTCGTGCTAACCAAGCTGCACGCCGGCGGCAAGTTCGATTCTTCCAGCTACAAGGTCTCGGGCGGCTTGCACGGTGTCGGTGTCTCCTGCGTGAATGCGCTGAGTGAGACGTTGCATTTGGAGATTTGGCGCGAAGGCTACACCTGGGAGCAGGATTACGAGAAAGGTGTCCCCAAGGGACGTCTGCAGAAGGTAGGGAAAGCCGGCAAGAAGACCGGTACTCGCATCACCTTCCGGCCCGATCCGACGGTGATGGAGGCCAGCGAGTTCGATTACGACACGCTGTCCGGCCGCTTACGCCAAGTTGCCTACTTGAACAAGGGCCTGAAGATCTTTCTGGCGGATGAGCGCGGCGAGACACCCAAGGCTCACGAGTTTTATTACGAAGGCGGCATTGCCGAGTTCATTAAGCATCTCAACCGGGGCAAGAACGTCCTGCACGAGAAGCCGATCTACTTTGAAGGGTCAAAAACGTTGCCCAACGGTGGCGAGATCCAAATGGAGATTGCGCTGCAGTACAACGATGCCTATTCCGAGCAAGTGTTCAGCTTCGCCAACAACATCAATACCGTTGATGGCGGAACGCACCTTTCCGGTTTCCGCAGTGCGCTGACGCGGACCATCAACGCTGCGGGCCAATCGGGCGGTTTGTTTAAGGACGTCAAAGAGAACTTGAGCGGCGATGACGTCCGCGAAGGTCTGACGGCAGTGATCAGCGTCAAGGTTCCGCAGCCGCAGTTTGAAGGGCAGACCAAAGGCAAGCTGAACTCCGACATCCAGGGCGACGTGGTCCAGCTGGTGAACTTGAAGCTGGGCGAGTTCTTTGACAAGAACCCGCAAGTGATGAAGAAGATCGTCGGCAAGGCGATCGATGCGGCCCGCGCCCGTGAAGCCGCGCGCAAGGCTCGCGACCTGACCCGCCGCAAGGGAGCGCTAGACGGTGGTGGTCTTCCGGGTAAACTGGCGGACTGCCAGGAGAAGGACCCCACGCGTTGCGAACTGTTCCTGGTTGAGGGTGAGTCGGCCGGTGGCACGGCAAAGACCGGCCGGGACCGTCGTTACCAAGCGATTCTGCCCTTGAAGGGCAAGATCCTGAACGTCGAGAAGGCCCGCTACGACAAGATGCTGGGCCATGAGGAAATCCGGACCCTGATCCAGGCCTTGGGCACGGGCATCGGCAAGGACGATTTTGACGTGACGAAACTCCGTTACGGCAAGATCATCATCATGACGGACGCCGACGTGGACGGCAGCCACATCCGTACCCTGCTGCTGACGTTCTTTTTCCGGCACATGCAGGCGCTGATCGATCAGCAGCATATCTTCGTTGCTCAGCCGCCGCTCTACGGCATCAAGAAGGGCAAGAAGATCGAGTACATCAAGAACGACGCGGAGTTCACCAAGGAGATTCTGCGCCGGGCGACGGACAACATCACCATTGAAGCTGCCGGGCAAAGCCTGGTGGGAGCCGAGGCGCGGAAGTTCCTGGCGCAGTTGGATGAACTGCAACTGGTGACCCGCCGCGTGGAACGCCGTTTGCGGGATGCGCGAGTGGTGGAACTGCTGGTGGATCAAGCCTTGAACCTGGATTCGAAGGCCGACTTCCAGGATCAGGCCAACCTGGAGCCGTTGCTGGCTTCCATCCAGGCCTTGAAGGTGTCAGCCGAGATTCGCCCCGATGAAGAGCACTCGGCGTTTCAACTGGTCTTCCGTGACAACACGCAAGCCGAACGGCTGATCAGTGTCGGCCTGCAGGCGACACCGGAGTACCGGCGCTTGCGGACACTGGCCAAGCAGATTGGTCCGCTGAACGTTCCGCCCTTTAAGGTGGTGCGGGAAGGCAAGGCCACCGAGACCAAGGAGAATTGGCGCGACCTGCTGATCTTCGTCAAAGAAGAAGGCATGCGCGACGCCAACGTCCAGCGGTATAAGGGCTTAGGCGAAATGAACTCGGAGCAGCTATGGGAAACCACCATGGATGCCGAGCGCCGTACCCTGCTCCGGATTGACCTGAAGGACTTGGTGGAAAGCGACGAAATCTTCTCCACTCTGATGGGCGAAGACGTCGAAAGCCGGCGCAAGTTCATCGAAGACAACGCCCTCGACGTTCGCAATCTGGACGTCTAGCACCACTCAAACAGCACCGTAAAGCGACTAAAGGGCCTGCCGGATAATTCCGGTGGGCCCTTTCTCTTTTTTGGGACGCCGCAGCTCCGCTTTCGCCCCGTATGGTTGATCTGCAATGGAATAGTGCTGTGTCGATACAAAAAGTATTGACATAATAATCTTGTGTTGTATATTAGATACAGATAGACCATGATTCACAACAGGATCAGCTTGCTCAGGGCGGAACGGGGATTGTCGAGGAAGGAGCTGGCCGACGCTGTGGGCGTCAACTTCCAGACCATCGGCTACCTGGAGCGGGGTGACTACAACCCGTCGCTCGACCTGGCGTTCAAGATCAGCCGGTACTTCAACCTGCCGGTGGAAGTGATCTTTTCGCCGGAGCCATTCCCGTCATTGTCCAGTCAATTGAAGAAGATACAGGAAGGAGAACAGAGGTGAGAAGCGAAACCGCAAGTCCGCTGGCGGTGGCGGCGCTGTTGATGGCGCTCTTGTGGAGCGAGCGTGCCTCCGGGTGGAGGTTTGGTGATCAGGCGATCCGGGCAGGGCTGACTTCGGCATGGAAGGTGGCGGCCCGGTCGGCCGAGGTCGTAATGGTGACGTTGAATATGGACAAGGAGGCGCAATGAGCGCAAAAGCGAAATCTTCCCCGGCCGCAGAGCCGATGCGGCATCTTAGCCTGCCGGTCCGGCGAGCCCTGGTGATCGGGATGTATGGAGGCTACTTGGCATACATGGTGCTCCGTGGGCTCGCATCACACCTGGATAACGGCCCACTTGGCCTGTTGGGGATCGCGATGCTGATCGGGAGCGTAGCCGCTGCCTGGGTTCTGCTCTACCGGACGCCGTATTGGAACTGGGGCAATGCGCCCGATGGGTCCCTGGACGAACGGGAGTTGGCGGTCCGTAACCGCAGTTACCGGGTGGCCTATTCGGCCTATGCGGCGATCACGCTGCTGCCGGTGGTTTATGTATCGATCGCGATTGACCACCCAAGTTTGTGGCTTCCGCGCACCTACGACGAAGTCTCGCGGATCGTTTGGGGGCTCATCCTCGTCGGGGGTACGCTCCCGTCGGCCCTGCTCGCCTGGGACGACCGGCCGCTGGAGGAGGACCGCGAAGTTTAGGCTTCCAGCTGGATGCAGCGGTTCTATACTGAAGCCATGGCGACCCTGGTTGCTCCGATCACCGTGAAGGAATGGCTGGCTCTGCCAACCGTCGAAAGCGATGGCCAGACTGAGTTGATCGACGGGGAAATTGTCTCAATGGCCAAGACGAATTCTTTGCACGAAAAGACCAAGAACCGGATTGCGAAAGCTTTGTTCGGTCATATGGCGTCGCATCCATTAGGGGAAGTGTATGTGGAAACTGCCTTCGAGCTGGATGAGGACTTTGCGCCGCAGCCTGATGTGGCTGTCTTGATTCCGGACCGGCCAGCCAATGCGGATGCGCCTTTCCGAGGCGGCCCGGAGCTGGTGTTTGAGGTGGTGTCGTCGGAAGAGGCTCGTCACTTGCAGCGCAAGGTGGATAAGTACTTTTCCAGTGGCTCGCAGGTCGTCGTAGCCGTCTATCCCGATATCCCAATGTTCTGGGTGATGACGCCGGATGGGCTGGCCAAGCGGCTGAACCTTGGCGATACGTTCACGGCTCCCACATTGCTGCCGGGTTTTGAGCTGCCGCTGAAGAGCTTGTTCCCGACAGAGTAGGTTGCGCGGCGGAGCACAAGCCTATTCGGGCTCTGATCCGAAGCGGATCACATTCCCATCTGGGTCCTCGACATGCATTTCAAGAGCCCACGGGTAGTTGGTGGGTTCCATGCGAATCGCGACACCGGCGGCGGCGTACTCAGCCCGTAAGGCGCGGACGTCGCTGACGCCCACCCAGATCCAGGCGCGGCCGAGGCCCTGGCCCTGTTGGCAAAGATAGACCCCCGCTTGGTCGCGGTTCACCGACGTGAACTCATCCATGGCCCAGTCCGCATTGCGGAAGCCCAGACGGTTGACGTAGAAGTCGATGCTGGCCTTCAGGTCGGCCACGCGCAGAATCGGCTGGCTGTTCTCGAAGTGGACGTTGCTGCTCATGGGGTCCTCCTGGGTCTGGCCTAGGCGTTGAGATAAACGTGTTTCACGCGGGCACTGATCCCGGTGAGGATACTATAAGCGATCACACCGGCATCTCGGGCCATGGCGCGGGCGTCGTAGTGTTCATCCAGCAGGGTGATGGCGTCACCGGGGCGGATGCCGGGCGAGTCACTGATGTCGATGGTGGAAACATCCATGGAGATGGCCCCCACAAAGCGATTCTTGTTCGACAGGCGTCGCGACAAACCGTCCGCATAACCGGCGCCAACGATGGCGAGGCGCATCGGTTGGGGGGCAACAAACATACCGCCATAGCCGATCTTGGCCCCCGCCGGGACTTCCTTCACCGCGATCACGCGCGCCTTCCAGGTCAACGCCGGCCGGACATCCAGCAGTTGGCCGGGCGCAGTCCCCTTAGGAGCCGAGACGTAGCCATAGAGTGCCAGCCCCGGCCGTACCAGATTGCCCCAGGCTGAACGTATCCCGAAGTGCAGCGGGTTGGTACTGGAGGCATGCAGATAGGGCGGCCGCTGATCGAGCGCGGCCAGCACTTCATCAAAACGCCGCTGTTGGTCGCGGGTCTGCGGCGAGGTGAAGTCTGATGACGAGGCAAAGTGCGTCATCAAGCCTTCAAGCGGCGTGCCCCGCACACGCAAGGCGATCTGTTCCGGTGTGGCCAGCACACCCAGCCGGTGCATGCCGGTGTCGACCTTTAGGTGGTACGGCACTGGAGGCAGTTCATCCAGCGAATGAATCACCGGTGTCAGACCTGAATGGCGCTGCGCGTCATAGCCCTGATCGGCCATCACCAGAATGCGTTGGGCTACGCCGCTGGCCCGCAGTTCCAGACCCTCTTCAAAGCTCGAGACGGCAAACCAGCGCGCTCCTTCAGCCGCCAAAGTGCGGGCCACCGCCACCATGCCGTGACCGTAGGCGTCACTTTTCACCACCGGCATGATCTCGATCCCGGTGCCCGATGCGGGGCTTTGGTGCAGGGCGGCGGCGATGGAGCGGTAATTGGCAGCGATCCGGTGAAGGTCAACCTCCACCCAGGACCGGGCTTGGACGGGTGAACTCATGGGTTGCTGGGGGGCAGAAAGACGCCGCGAGGCCGGACAACGTTGGCGATCAACACGCTATGGCCTTAGGCTAGCATGCGGTCCTACCGGATCAACCGTTGGAGCAGTCGCTCGTAGGCATCAGTGACCGCGTCCCAGGAGTAGCGTTCTTTCACCCGGGCGATGGCGCGCTGGCCAAATTCCACTCTCTTCTCCGCCGGCATGTCGAGCGCCACTTGCATCACCTCGGTTAAGGTGTCGTGCGTAAAAGGGAGGCCGGCGTCGCCGCAGACTTCCCGATTCTCCGGATTGTCCATGTAGAGCACCAGCGCGCCCCGGCCCATCGCCTCGATCAATGCCGGGTGGGTGCCGCCGACTTCCGTGGCTTGAATGTAGGCGTAGCAGTGAGATTGCAGTTCCGAGTATCCGGGATTGAAGACCGCGCCCGGCAGGACCACGCGCGGATCCTGTGTGTCACGCACTTGCCGGAGATACTCGTGTGCATAGGGGGCATCACCAACCAGCGCCAGTTTCATCCGGGTGTCGAGTGTCTCAAAGCATTGCCGGACCAGCAGGCCGTTGTTCTCCGGCTCCATGCGGCTGACAAACAGGAAGTATTGCCGGGGTTCCAGACCGAGCTGATCCAGTGCGGCCCGCGTGGAAACGGGCTCGGGCTCGGCACCATAAGGAATCATCGTTGAGGCCGCGTGGTAGCGTTCCCGATAGTAGTCTTGGATTGCGACCGCATCGGTGATGATCTCAGTGGGGAAGATCGTCGACAACCGCTCCGACATCTGATACCAGGCCTTGGCCAGCACATTCCACTTTTTGCGCTTGCGTTCCAGCCCGTCGACATTCAGCGCCACCGGCATCCCCAGGACGCGCGGGATCCAGGTGAAGATGGCATTGGCCGCATTGCAATAGAGCGCGGCATCCATCGGGAAGAATGCCAGGTGCAGCGTGGAGACAAAGGTATGGACGATGGTCTCCAGATACTTGTGCCGCGGTGCCGGCAACACGCAGACTTCGGCACCCAGGTAGGTGGGGGAGTGGAAAGGTTGCCGAG
>JBIKMK010000101.1:0-9827 GCA_044359315.1 Bryobacteraceae bacterium
ATCCTGATTGAAGCCCATGCGCATCAGGAACGAGATGTAGCGCTGGGCGTTGCGGATAGCGGGAAACTCCTGCGTCATCACCAGGAAGATGGTGCCGGAGCTTTGCAGCGCGCCGTAGACCAAGTCATCGGCGATCAACTTACCGGCATCGACCACCACGGACTGGTACTTCTCGATCAGGAACGTCGAGAACTCGCGAAACATGGGCTCGGTGAAGTAGAGCCGGTTTTCCAGCGTCTCCGGCGGGCCCACCAGATAAAAGCCCAGCGCATCGCGCGTCACAAAGCCTTCAAACAAGGCCTGATCCATGCGGTTCAAATTCTCCGCCACTTCCGCCAGCGTGTATTGCGGCGCAGCCCCCAGTTGCATGGCGACGTCGTTGGCCATCACGTCCAGGTCAATCAGGACGGTGTTCTGTTTGCGCTGCGCCAGCACGCTGGCGAAATTGACGGCCAGCGTCGTGGTCCCGACGCCACCTTTCACGCCCAGGAAGGTGTACATCTTGCCCAAGCCGCTGGCGGTAGTGGAAACCCGGCGCGGCGCGCGGCCCAGGCGTTCCATCGCGTCGCGGAACTCGGTTCTCTTCAAGGGTTGCAGCAGAAAATCGTTGGCTCCGGCGCGGACGGTGGCGATCACGGACTCGCCGTCGGCGTGGTAGTTAGAGGCGATCACATAAAGATCGGGGATGGCCTGCTTCACTTTCTCCAGCGCCTTCAGCGCCGCCTCGCTATCGGACGACAGGTCCACCATCAGCGCTGTTTCCGGGTGGCGTTCCACTTCCTGCATCACGCGGATGTAGAGGTTGGCCGCCACTTCCGGAAACTCCGCGGCCACCTTGCCGTTTGGGATGTTCAGCAGGTTTTCGCGCACGGACTCGCGGAAGCGTTCATCGGCGGAGGCAACAATCAATGAGACGGACATAGAAGCTTTCCTTTACGGTACACAGGTCACCTGCTCAGGGTCGCAGCCGGCACTCTGCACGGCGAGCGAGGTTTGGAAATCGGGGATGCGGATGGGGGCCAGGCCCAAGTACGTCACAAACCCGCGGAACTCGTAGTTCGACACGGAGACCTTTACCAGATCGGGCACGCAGTTGACGCTGCATTCGCCATCGCAGGTAAATTCTTCGAGAGCCCCCGAATCGGCATTGCGGGCGTAATAGCTGACCGTGATCTCAGCCGGGCCGGAGATGAACTGGTCCCGGTCCCAGGTGATGGGCGAATTGGTCCGCATCCAACTGATGACGTTGCCGCCACCACTCTGCCAGCAATGCGTCACGGCATAGCGCGCCCCTTCACGCGTGAAGTCGGCAATGGAATGCCATACCCACAGCAGCAGCGCCGTGTAGATGATGGCGAAGGTAACCGGCAGCAGGATGGCCGCATAGACGATGGCGAACTCCGCCGCCGCTTGCCCTCGCTGGCGCTGACGGTGACGCGCGCGGCTCAGTAATCCAGAAACGTTACCGAGCCGCGACCGCCAGGGAGCGGTCTGCGCCGGGTTCTGCCGCGAGTTGCTAGGTGCCGCCATAAGGCATCCTCACTTGCGGCCGCAGAATAATCGGCTCCAGATTGATGAACGGCAGTGCCACTCGCACGGTGTAGCCATCGGTGAGCGAGACGGTGACGTAGTCCGGAGCGCGGCCACCAGAGGCCAGATCGCAGCCCTGCGCCGAGCAGTCGCACTCGCCCAGATCGCCGGAGTCCGCGGCAACGCGCTCAGCCCGCACACGAATCCCGGCCGTATCCAGGTTCGGCACCAGCGTCGTGTTGGTGCCTTCGTTGGTGCCAGTCAAAGCAAACGCTTTGGCCTGCGTGACGGTGAGATCTGCCTCATCGCAAAAATTGACCCCCTGCCGCGTGCCCAGATATGAAGCCACCATGGTGAGCATCTTCTGGAGCGTGTAGTAGGTGTAGCTGATGCGGGCCAGCTCCACCATGCCCAGCAACAGCAAAAAGAGCACCGGCAGCAGCAGCGCCGTTTCCATGAGGCTGCTGCCGCGCGAGGCGGAATGGTGACGGTAGGCCAAGCGGCGGGTCATCGGTGCAGCACCACCTTGCCGGGTCCGGCGGTGATGGTGCAGCCGCTCATCCGGCCCTGCCGCAGGGGCACGACACTGCCGATGTAGAGCGCCGGGAAGCGGCCATTGGTGGCATCGACATTCAGGGTCGCCGCGCCATTGGAGGGTTCCAGCAAGAACTGCCGGAAGCCGAGCAATGTCATCTCGGCATTGGCCGCCAGCGCATCCACCACCGGCACCGTGATCACGCGGCGCTGATTGCCCGTGTACTGCGTGTAGTCATCCAGATCGTTGAGATCCGTATCCACGGCGTTCAGCCCGGCCAGCGTGTCCACCTCAGCCACCGATGCACAGGCCGCCGGAACGGCAGTGTCAAACCGCGCCGCCAAGCCGCAACCCAGCGCGGTGATGGCGGGCTGGACGCGGTTGGTATTGCAGGCGAGCGTCGTCGCTGTGGTCCAGATCAGCGACGTGCTGCTGATCTGAAAACAAGCCTTGGCTTCAGTGGTGGAAGCCGGCAGGCCACTCGAACCGATCCGGTACAGCTGCGAAGTCTCATCGGCAAAGATCTGCGCCTCGGAATCCAGCTTGTCCAACAGCAGATACGGAATCCGGGCGGTGGTGTTGGCCAAGTTGCCGGGGTTGGGCGCGCCAGTACAGGAAAAGCCCAGCGTGTAGCGCGTGCCCGGGATAAAGCCGAAGTCCGTCCCATCCGCCGCATCCAGAGCCGCCACGGCAATGTTGGTGATGCCGCAAGCCTGGCACAGCGGCGCGCTCATCCCAGCCACTGAGCGCATCACGATGGGCACCTTACGCTCCTGCCCCAGCGGAATCAGGCCGAAGAAAATCAACGGTGCTTCCCCACGCAGCGTGACCCGCATGTGGCGGGCGGTGGCTCCGCTGACGGTGCCGCCCGAGGCGTTCTCACTCTCGCCGATGGCGGAGGCGGCAGTGTCAAAGTACTCCGGGTCGTCCACGGAGCTGGCCAGCAGATTGCTTTCCTGCCCAATCGTGATGCCGGCAAAGTCGTACTTATTGCCGATGTTGTTGGCTACCTGGATCGCCGTCTGGGCATTGGTGGAGGCCAGCGCGGTTGATTGCTCCGTGCCCACCAGGCTTTGCGCTCCGGCCAAAGCCATGGCATTGGCCGCCGTCTTCAGTTCACCTTTGATCAAGTAGAGCCGCCCCAAATCGACAGCCAGCCCCATCAGCACCAGCAGCACTGGGGCCAGGATCACTAGTACGGCAAGCGCAGCCGCGCCACTGCGGGAACCAGCTTGAAGCTGGCGCACGGGTAACAGCAGTCCGGCCGCAGCCGGCCTAGCGCTTGGGTTCCTGATGGCCACGAGGTCCAGCGATCTCCGGCTTCTTTTCGCCCTTGTCGGCTTTGGTCTTTTTGCTCGCGGCGCTCTTTTCCTGGGCCACCGTGGGCATGAAGGGCAGGACAACTTCCGGAAGGGTCGCGCGCTCTTCCGGAGACAGTGGCCGGACAAAGCGCGGCGTGATCACCACCAACAGTTCGTCCGTGGTCTTGCGCGTGGACCGGGACTTGAACAGATTGCCCAAGATCGGGATGTCACCGAGACCATAGACTTTGTTGACGGTGTTGATGACGCGGTTGTCGATCAACCCGGCGATGGCAAAGCTCTCGCCATCTTTCAAGATCACTTCCGTTTCCGCGCGGCGGGTGGCAATGGCCGGAATCAGCGTACCCTGCACGTTGACGGCGTTGTTGTAATCAAGCGAACTGACTTCGGGCCGCACCTTCAAGTGGATGGAGCCGGTCTCGGTCAGCCGCGGCGTAAAGCCTAACTGGACGCCGAAGGGCCGGAACTGCACGGTCACGACGGGCGCAGTGGCACCACCGGTGGCGGTGGCTTGGAGCACCGGGAACGGGAACTCCCCGCCCGCTACAAAGCTGGCTTCCTTGCCTTCAATGGCGATCAGATTCGGCTCCGCCAAAATCTGCAATAGGTTGCGTTGCTGCATCGCCTTCACCGTCGCGCCGATGTTCAGGTCCGGCCGGAAGACGAACAGGTTCAACAAATCGGCGAAGTTGACCGTTGAGTTGGAGAACTCGCCGTTCTGAAATTGCAACTGGCTGAAGCGCGGCTGCTGGAATTGCTGCGTCGACAATGAGCCCAGCATCGTGCCGTTGCGCGAAAACAGATTGAAGCCCATCTCGGTGAGCGCCGCCCGGTCCACTGAGGCGAACTTCACTTGCAGCAGCACCTGGCGCAGATCGGCCACCGGAGGCACGCTGACCAGATTCACCACCTTCTTGGTCCGCGTGGAAGCCAGAGCGGCGGCCTTGTCGGCCTGCTCGCGATTCTTGGCATTGCCGGAGATGACGATCGTGTCGGCGTTGCCGCTGAAGTTGATGGTGGCGTCCGGCAGGTCGCGCTTCAGTTCGCTGGCCAGTTCATTGCGGAAGCGGTCCAGCACATCCGTATCGAGATTCACATTGACATCAAACTTGTGCGGACCCGTGCCGGTCTCCCACACGATCAGCGTGGTGTGGCCGCCACCTTTGGCGTTCACCATCACTTCGTGCGGCGACACCACCACGGCGTCGGCGATCTTCGGTTCAGCAATCACCACCTTGGTGATCTCCTGCCGGAAGGTGAGCAACTCGCCCCGGCCTTCCAGCAAGTTCACCACGCGGGGCGTCTGGGCGGACACGGCCAGCTGCAGAACAAGCAGCACGGCCATTCGGAGGAGATTAAGCGGGACGGTTCGGATCATCTTGGTAGGGGTGGCCAGCAGGCTACTTATTGAAAACCTCTTGGACATGCTTTTCGCCGCGGTAGACATCCACGACGGTTTTGGGCGGAGCGGGCGGGGGAGGTGGCGGCAACTTCTTCGCCACCGGCTCTTCGTCCGCGTCGGTCAGGCGGGCCCAGGCTTTGCTATCGCGCACGCTCAGCCCACGCGGTCCCTTGCGGGGTTTGCCCAGGTAAGGATCGAGTGCATCGCCGGTGACCGCCATCGGTTCCTCAACCCGGCTTGCGTCCAGCGGGTTGCGGAGCGCGAGACTTATTTTGCCCTGATTCTTCGCCAGTTCCAGTTTCCCGGCCTCTTCCGGCGTCACCAGCAGCGTGACGGCCTGGGCCGGGGGTCGCGGGCCTTTGGTGTCCATGTTCTGCGCCTCGGTGACCCGGCCGACGGAAAGCACGGTGACATCCTGCAGGATGGTGGTGGTGATCGCCTCCGCCATGGACCCGGTGCGGGTAAACAGCACGTCAACATGGGCGCGTGGCTGGATCAACCCGGCGGCACCGCTGGCGTCCGCGATCTGCACACTCACCGCGCGCTTACCGGCGGCAATGATGGACGGGACTCCGTCGATCCCGGTGGCTGAGGAGAGCTTCACGGTGGTCAATGTCTCGTTGGCGGAAACGGGGTAGAGCAAGGCACGGTCCAGCGCCGCCGCCTGGTCCTTCACCGCCGTCGCGGGCGCATCCTTGGTGCTCAGCCGGACTTCCTTCAGGTGAGCCTTGCCCAACTTAGTACCGGCCGGCAGATCCCGCGTCGCCGCCCACACCGTCGTCATGGCTTCCGCCTTGGGGGCAGCCGTGCGCGACCAGAGAAACCAAGTCAACAGCGTGGCGCACAAGGCTGCCCCGCCAAAGATCATGAGTAGTTTTTGCCGGTCCATGCCTTGTTTCGTTCTCCTATCGGGGGGCCATCAAAACGGCGGCTTCATCCGCACTCAGGGTCTGCCAACCGCGCGTTTCCAGCGCCGCCCGCAGGGGCGCATCCTTGGGAACCAGGGCGTGACTAAACTGCCAGGCATCAAACAGCGCCTGCCATCCCGGCCGGACCTCCACCATGCGGATGTAGTCCTTCATGAAGTCAACCCCATAAAAATCGCTGCGTCCGTCAAAAAACACGGGCTGCACCCCGGCGGACCGGTAGATCAGGTATCCGCCAAACTTGTCCGGCGCAAACAGCCGGGCACCAGCGGGGATGGCCGCCGCCGCTTTCACCGGAAACTCTGATTCCGCAAAACCGGCTCCACTGGCGACGCCGTAGGCGATCAGCAGGGCGGGCACCATCACCCAGGCCCCGCTCAGGCGACGGTCGATCACCCGCAGATTGTCTGAGTACCGGAAAAAGCTCTCCCAGCGCGGATAGGCTCGCCGGGTCCAGATGCTGATGGAAGCCACCGCCAGCGGCATCACGGCAACCGCCATCACCGGCAGCCCGCGAGCGGAGCGCAACCCAATCAGCCAGAACAGTCCGATCAGCAGTGCCCATTCAAACCGCTTCTCCACCAGGGCCAGCACCGCGCCGATGCCGCACACGGCAAAGCACAGCACGATCTGCGCCGCGCCCTCCAGTTGAAAGTTGAAGGTCTGAAACTCGCCGATGCGTCGCAGCAACTCGCCATTGGTCAGGTAGGCGACGACATGCCGGTGAACCTCAATGCCGTAAGGATTCAACACGGTCCCCAGCGCGGCCAAACCGGCCGCCAGCCAGTAGCGGCCACCACGGAATAGCGCATAAATCCCAAACACCACCGGACCCAGAAAGAAACTGGCGTGCACATTGGCCCACGCGGCACCAAACAAGAAAGCCCAACCCGGACGCGCCGCCCCTCGCTCACACCATAGGATCAGGCCCAGCAGAAATAGCCAGCCCAGTACATGGGGACGGGCCAACCAATGCAGGTTGGCGGTCGAGAACATCAACGGAATACTCAACAACGCGGGCAGAAAACCAGCGCCGGCCTGGAACTGCAAAGAAAGCCACAGCCAGGTGACGGCGGCCAGGGCTGTACCGTACAACAAGGCGACGCCACGCAAACCGGACATCCGGTGAGCGGCCCCCATCAGCACGTCGGCTCCCCATTCCCAGGCAAACCAAGGACGGCCGGCGCGCGAAAAAGAGTAGGGGTCGGCATAGGGAAGCTGCCCGGTAGACAAAATCCGTTCTCCGGTCCGGATATGCCAGCCTGCGTCAGAATCGCGGAAAAGCTTGTGCGCCCCGTCGAACAGGGTAAAGCACCACACCAGCGTCAACGCGGCCATCAGCCAGCGGACATTCGGAATCAGGCGAGCCGGGAGACCGGAAATCGCTTTAGGCGCCCGTGGCGCCAATCGAGGTCAAGCCCTGCGTGATGCTGGAATACAGGCTGACGACAGCGGTGGTCAACTGATTCACCGTCGTGATCAGCGCCAGTCCGACCGCGGCGACGATGAGCGCGTATTCCACCAGGTCCTGGCCATCTTCCTCGCGGGCAAAACGTTGGAGGAGGTTGGCGGCGAATTGAAGGAGCATGTTCATAGTGTTGGTTTCCCTTTCCATCAAACTTAGCGGGCTGGCTGCCTGACGGCAACTGCCCGAGTACTAGAGCGGCGGCTCGCCCGTCCGGCTACCGCTGAACGGCCCGGGGCATCTTCCTGCCGCACCCACCAGCGGCGTATGGAGCGCCCCCAGCGGGACCACAGCCCGGGCTTCGAGGATAGCTCAAATGTGGCCGGTTTGCCGTCCAGTTCGGAGACTAATTTCAGATTGTGCATCGCCTCCGGCAGCGGTGCGCCACCGGCTAGAGCAGCTTGCAACTCCTGGCGGGCTTCAGCATACTTGCCCTGCTCGATCAGCGCCGCAGCGAGGTTGTTGTGGGCCGTTGCCGGGCCAGCAATCGACTCCCAGTGCAGCAAAGCCTCCGTGGGATTGTCGGCCGCCAGCGCCTGAGCCAGATTGCCGCGTGCCACCTCAGACCGTGGCCGCAGCGCCAAGGCCGCGCGAAACTCGGCAATGGCCGCCGCCGGACGCCCCTGCAACATCAGGTTATAGCCCAAATTGTTGTGCAGAGCATCATCCTGCGGGTTCAATTCCAGCGCCGCGCGGTGGGACCGTTCCGCCGCTTCATACTTCTCCATCTCATCCTGGACAATGCCCAACAGAGCGCTGATCGCGGCCGTCTGGACGGGGGCGCCAGCCAGCACCTTCTCGGCCTCGGCAGGCAGACTCAACCGGCGAAGATTATGCGCCGCTCCCAACCGCGCGGCCACATCCTGGGGATGGTGCGCCAGCGCCAGCCGGTAGTGCTCCAGCGCCAAATCGGGCATCTGGAGCGACTCAAAGTGACGAGCGAGTTGCAGTCGTGTTTCAAGGCTCTCCGGTTGAGTGGCCATCCGGCGCTGCCATTCGCGCACCTGGAGGTCACCGTCGCCGGCGTCAATGGCGTTGTTCACTTGACGATGGAAGGCCGAAGGGCCCGCGGCGGGCGGTGTCCAAACTGAGGCGGACCGGCGCGCGCAACCCGTTACCGTCACCAGCGCCGCCACACTCAGCCCGACCGCGATACGCAAACCGGTCATGAGAGTTTTTCGAACTCCAACTGATCGCCCACCATTGTCCCGGTCTGGGACGCCATGCCACTGGGGAGTTCCAGCACCGAATGCGCCCACAGCAGCAGGCTCATCCTCCGTCGCGGCATTGAGTGGCGAATCTTCAGCACTTGTTTTTTCTTGTTCAAAAACAAAACGTCGATGTCGAACTTCATCCCAAACGTATGAACCGCCTCACAAGGCACGATCCACAATCCATCCCCTGGCTCCAGCCGGTCGTGCTGCAAGAGACCTGTGCGGCGCAGGCGGCTGGTGTTGGCCACCGCAGCCCGGTCCGCCAACAAAATTCCCCGGGTCTGGTTGAGCACCCGAATCCGTCGCGTATCCGTGGAACCCGGATTTGAGGAAATTGTTGCGCCTCCAACCACAAGATGATGAGAGAGGGCAAAACTTCCGCCCCGGTTCAGGGTTTAGACTAGCTTACTGAGCATGCGTTTGCAACGGTTAAAAATCCTCGTCCGCGGTGTCGCCGCGATAGCGTGCGCGACGACCGCCTGGTCGCAAAGCATTACCACCGGAGCGGTATTTGGTGACACCGTGGAACTGGGCGGAACACCGTCCGATATTGTCGTTGACGAACTGCGGGGCCGCCTTTATCTGGTGAACTCCAATGCCAATCGGGTGGACCTGTACGACTACCGGTTGAAGAAAGTGACGGGCTCCATTCCAGTGGGCAGCTTCCCGGTTGGGGCCGCCCTGTCACCCGACGGTGCCCGGCTCTATGTCACCAATACGCAGGCCTCCTCGCTGGCTGTGATCGAACTGGGGGCCGACCGCGTGATTGAGTTCGTCAGCCTGCCGGCCAAACCGGAAGGCGTGGCCGTGGGCAACGATGGCCGCGTGCTGATCACGACGCAGGGCACCGGGGTTAACAACAGCACCAACACCTTGCTGCTGTATGACCCCCGGCAGAGCGCCGCGCAACAGATCTACGTGGTGCCGTCCCCGCCGGCGCTGTCAACACCCAACCCGCTGCCCGCCGTTTTTGTGGGCCGCCCCGCCACCGCGTTCCCGGGCCGCCTGCTGACCACGCCCGATGGCAACTTCATCATTGGCATGGTGGCCATCAACCAGACCACGAACGGCGCGTCCACCACCCTTTTCGTCTATGAAGTGGCCTCCGGCACAATATTGCGCAACCGGATTGTCACGGGTCAATCCACCGTGCTGTCGATTTCTCCCGATGGCGGGCGCTTCATGGCCGGTTCCACGCAGTACGACACGGCCACGTTAACCGTCAATGCTCAGGTGAGTGTGGCCAACATGCCGTTCTTCCTGAACAGCACCTTTAGTCAGGGCATCAACCTGCAGTTCAACTTTGGGGGCAGTGCCTTCACGCCAAACGGCGCCACGCTCTACAGTGCCTTCAACAATGCCGCCAATGGGGTCCGCGCCACGTCTTCAACCCTGTTTGTGTCCAACCCGCGGCATCTTTACACGCCGCTGGG
>JBIKMK010000102.1:0-9822 GCA_044359315.1 Bryobacteraceae bacterium
ATCTCCGCATCCGGCTTTTCTGCCCGCCGTCGGAGGGGGAAGGCGACGTTTTCACCCACTGAAATCGAATCGAACAAGGCAGAGGTCTGAAACAGGAAACCCAAGTGCTTGCGGGTGACGGCCAACGCATTGCTATCGAGCGGGGTGATGTCCTCGCCGTTGACGAATACCGCGCCTGTGTCGGCTTTGATCAAGCCGCAGATCAGCTTCAGCGTCACGCTTTTGCCGGTACCGCTTCGTCCCAGCAGTACGAATGCTGTCCCGGCAGCCACCTTGAAGGAGCACTCGTCCAACACCTTGCGTGGACCGAATGACTTCGACACTGCGCGGAGTTCGATGGGCGTTGCCGCCGGCGCGTGATCGACAGCGCTCATGCGCCACCGCCTGGATAGAGAAAGAAGATGAACTTCACCAGCAAAACGTTGGCCAGGATGAGTCCAATTGAGGAATAGACCACGCTTTGCGTCGATGCCCGGCCAACGCCTTCCGCGCCGCCAGTGGCGTTGTAACCCAGGTACGTGGACATGGTGCCGATGATGAAGCCGAAGAACATGGTCTTCAGCGTGGGTGGAATGTAGTCAGCGAATGCCAGGCTGCTAAAGGCCGTGTGCAGGTAGTAGGTGAACGACGTTCCAGAGACGATCACCTCTGCCAGAAAGCCGCCCGCGAGGCCCGAGAAGTTCATCAAGACCGTCAACAAGGGCATGGCGATGATGCAAGCCCACACCCGCGTGACCACCAGATAGTGCACCGAATTAACCGCCAGAGACTCCAGCGCATCAATCTGTTCGGTCACCCGCATGCCGCCCAGTTCCGCCCCGATGCCGGCCCCGACGCGGCCGGCCACCAGCAGGCCCGTCACCAGCGGTCCGGTCTCCTTCACCAATGCAAAGGCCAACGCCGTGGGAATCATCGCTTCGGCTCCAAATCTCTCCAACGTCGAGCGAGTGTGCATGGAAAGCACGCTCCCCACGGCGAGGCCGGAGAGAATGATCAACGGCACCGACCGGTGGCCCACCGAAACGACCTGCTTCAACAATTCGCCCCACTCGAATGGCGGGCGAAGTGATTCCCGGATGACGTGCCCGGCAAACAGACAGAAGCCGCCGAACCAACCAAGCGACTCCTCGACGCCCAAAAGAAGCCGAGTGGGCCAGGGTGGCGGGCTCGACGCAGTGGGGTTTGAAGCAATCGGGTTCGACGCGTTGGAGTTCGGCACCACCGCTCCTCTAAGCAATCACCGGGCCACTACGCGCCGGTAGCTGTCACTTAGGCCGGACGGCATTTCTTGGGGTTGAAATGGCTTGGATGACGTGACGTCGCCAAGTCGCGTGACCATATGTTGCCGCCGCTCGCTGCAAGGCTCACCGCAAAGCCACCAAGCCTGAGCATAAAGGCTGCGGCCCCTGACTTGCACTGCGGACCCTATGGCACACACTACAACCAAACCCAAGGAACGGAAGGCCTCACTTACTGTTGCCCAGTCCTATGGAACCGTTTCCAATCGGCCGCTGGCCCTGGACCATCGGGTCCGGCTGGCGAGCACAAACAGTCTCAATCAGGTATTGGCGGATACGATGACGCTCCGCGACCTCTACAAGAAGCACCACTGGCAGGTTTCCGGTTCCATGTTCTACCAGCTGCATTTGCTCTTCGACAAACACTTTCAAGAGCAGGTTCTGGTGGTGGACGTAGTGGCAGAGCGCATCCAGACGTTGGGCGGCGTGGCCATCGCGATGGCGCCCGATGTGGCGGAGATGACGCGCATCGCCCGCCCGCCGCGTGACCGCGAGCATGTCGCGCTGCAACTCTTCCGCCTCTTGCAGGGTCACGAGTTGATCATCGCCGAATCTCGGGAGTTTGCCCGCGCGGCAGCTGCGGAAGGCGATGACGGCACCAGTGATCTGTTGATCAGCGAAGTTCTGCGGTTGAATGAGCTGCAAGTCTGGTTTGTCTCGGAGCAGCTGGGCGGCTCGGGGATTGCCGACGAAGACATGGCGGCGGCACAGCTGGCGTTGGGAGCGCGCGCCTAGGCGTTGGCACCATAAACAAAACCGGCAGCCGGACGAATCCGACTGCCGGTTCAATCGATGCCGTGAGGCGGTTATTGTTGGGAAGCCGGTGCGGATCCGATCGCTTTGCCAATCACCTCACCGGAGATGACCAGTTCGACGCGCCGGTTCTGCTGGCGCCCCGCCACCGAGTCATTGGAGGCGACTGGCTGGGTTTCACCGAAGCCTTTGCTCGATAGCGAACTACCTGCAATACCCTGCTCAGTCAGGTAACTGCGCACCGCCTCGCCGCGGTGCTCGGAGAGCGTCTGGTTGTACACCAGCTCGCCGACGCTGTCGGTGTGACCTTCAACTTCCAGCCGCAGGCCCGGATGGCCCGAGACAATCCCCGCCACCTTGGCCAGCTTCTCGCGCGCCAGCGGGCGCAGCGTGAACTTGCCGGTGTCAAACAGCACATCGGACATGTTGACGATAAGGCCCCGGGCCGTGTCCTGCGTTTGCAGAATGGCATTGAACTGCTTCAGCAACTGGCTGCGAAGCTCAACCTTCTCGGCTTCCAGTTGCTGCTTCTGCTTGGTGGCGGCGTCCAGGGCGGCCTGATTCGTAGCCAGTTGTTCGTCATTGGCCTGCTTCAGGCGGGCCGCCTCCGCCGTCGCGGCAGTGGTGCGGGCATCGGCATCGCTCTTGAGTCGAGCGGCTTCCGCTGTCGCTGCAGCGGAGCGAGCATCGGCGTCACCCTTTACCCGAGCGGCTTCGGCCAAGGCCGCCGCCGTCTCGGCGTCTTTCTCACGGGTGAGCCGGACCGAATCGGCTAATGATTGAATCCGCGCTTGTTCGGCTGCGCGGCTCACTCGTTCAGTCTCCGACTGGGCCACAGCCCGGCCAATATCAGCGCGAAGTTCGCGTTGCGCCGACTGCTGCCGTTCGGCCGACAAAGCGGCTTCGTCTTGGCGCTTGACGGCAATGGCGCGAGCGTCTTCGGCGGTCTGCACAGCCTCGCGGGCAGTCATGGTCACCGGCTTCTTGCCGGCACGCCGCGCCTGATAGGCTTCGGCCTGGGCCAGCGACTTTTCGGCTTTGGCGAAAGTGTCGCTGGCGAACCGGTCAGCACCCGTGGCCCGGGCGATCTGCACCGCATTGCGGGCCTCATAGAGCTCCAGCGGGATTTTGGGGTCAGCCTTCAGCGCCAGCGGGTTGGAGAGCCGCTGATACTGTCCACGCTGCAGCAGCTCATACTTGGCGTCGATCTCCTCCACCTTGCCTTTGGTGTCGGCGCGGACGACGTTTTCCATCACGATCAGATCACTGGGCTGAGTCACGGCGTAGTAGGGTTCGGCGGTGACGATCAAGCCGAACACCTGCAGTTCCGTTGTCACGTTCAGCTTGCTTTTCGTGCCATTCAACAACACCTCGCCGAGATTGGACGCGCGCCCTTCCGGCGTGATGGCCCACATGACATAGGTCAGGTATTCAGCGCCGTTCTTGGTGGCGGGCTGCAGGTCGTCGAACTCTACTTCGATTTCGAGGTAGCCTTGCTTGCTCTCCACCTTGGCCTCTCCGCGAGCACCGGGCAGCAAGTCCGAGCCGCGAAAATCAATCTTGGTGGCACCACTGCGGTGCTGATAGTTCACCGCTTTGGCGGTGCGCGTGGTGACGCTGGTGCGATAGATCGGTAACCCGCCGGCGGCCATACGGGCCGCGTTCCCGGCAGGGGTGGGCGTCTGCCCGCAAAGGGTGCCGGCCACAATGACGGCACCCAGCAGTGTGTATTGGTTCATAAGTGTTCTCTTGGTCGCGATAGGTTATTGGCTGGGCGGTGTCGTGCGCTCACGCGGCGAGTACCGGTTCAGCAAAGTGAGCAGCCGCGCCGCGGACTTGGGGGCACGCACGCGCGTCGTGACAATCTGGCGGTTCTCCAGCTTCTTGCCATAGAGCGTCATATTGTCGTCCAGGTCCTGCCGCAGCGTCGCGCCTTCCAGCGCCAGCCCGGCGAACAAACCTTGCGAACGAGACCAGGACAGAATCTCCGCATGCATCTGCGCGTCCGTCTGGGCGGTAGCCGTGCGGCCTACCGGTCCGGCGGCCACAGAGCCCTCCGCACCAAGCGTGAACTTGCTGGATAGCAGCTTGTCCATGCCGCGCTCATTCATGATCAACATCACCAGATCGGTCTCTGAGCCGCCGATTTGGAAGCCCACGCTGCCGCCTTCGATGCGCACCGTGCCGGGCGCTGACCAGCCGGCATTACCCTTGTTGCGGCACGACAAATAGCCCTTGCCATACTTGCCGCCCACCAGAAAGGCCGCGGTCTTGAGATTCGGAACGATCACGATACAGTGAGCGTTGCCCAGCATGTCTTCCGGGATTCCTTTGTCAGGCGTGGCCATGATCTCCGAAAAGACGGTAGCCGCCTCAGTCAACCGCTTCGCTGGCTCATTGTCCTTGGCCAAAAGTGGCGCAATCGCCAACGTAGCTATCAAAAATGTCCGCATATCCTTACCTCTTTCGCCTGCCTTGGTCCACTACGGGACCGGCTCTGGCATCCTGCCGAGGTGCACGGCAAGCGCCAAACTGGAAATGGGCATGTTCTTCAGCCACTTGCTGGCGGAAGGTGAGATTTAGGGTACTTTGCCACCAGCGAGGATCGACCGTCATTGGTCAACTGTCAACTTTCCCATTCAATGGCGAAGGGGAAAGGGCACCGGCCACTGAGCGGCGGCCATGGCCTGCGGAGGATCTGCTGCAGTGGCAAGAGGGTTTGAGCACGGACAATGGGGTCAAGGCTGCGAGACCCTGACCCCATTTAGCATCCAGCCACGTGATAGCCGCGGCCAGAAGGTCGATTCGACGACGGCGAAAAGCTTTCCGGCGACTGCTTTAGTGAATTACTCCTAACATGTAAGCCACCAGCAGAATCAGTAGCACGGTGCCCACGCCGATCCCGGCACCTCCGCCATAACCCCAACGGCTATGCCCGTAGTATCCGCCTCCGCCGCCCAGCAAGAGCAGCAATACAATCAACAGAATGATCATGGAATAGAACCTCTTTTCGTCTTGTTCTCACGCGTGCCAGCAGGGCGGTCACGCTCGCTAGGTTTTCCGGCCCGCCAGAAGCAGAGCCACACCGCCCAACAACACCATGGCGCTGCCGGCCAGCGGCCACGTCACGAAGTGACTCTTCTCGCGAGTGGCGTGCACTGGCCCGATGTCGAATAGCTTCTCCTGCGTGGTGAAGCTAAAGGAGTTCCAGCCGATGCTCAGAAGACCAATACCAACCAGGATGATGCCGATGGATGTTTTCATATGCGCCTTGGCCCGGCCACTTCACCCGAGCGGCACCGGCCCCATCAAGGGCCAGTCCGCTATCCGGGCAGTTTCCGGTGATGGACATGGCTCAATAGGCCGAAGCGGATGCGGCAACAGCAGGGGCCTCAACGCCGGCCTCCGTTGCGGAGGCGATATCCTGAGCACCGGTCTGTTTCAGAGTGTCTTTGGCGCGCTCAATCTGCGCATCGGTGCGGCAGTGGACCGAGAGTAAGATCCCGCCGGCCTTAATGTGACCCTCATAGCGCTTGGCTTCGTACTCCGGGATGCCTAACCCCACCAGGGCACCCACCATTCCGCCGACCGCGCCGCCAGCGCCAAACCCCGCGAGTGCGGCGACGATGGGTCCCGCGGCCAGCAGCGGTCCCAGGCCAGGGATGGCGAGCGCACCCAGCCCTACCAGCAGGCCCAAAGCGCCACCAATGACGCCGCCCGTAGCGCCTCCGGTGGCAGCTCCTTCTGGGGCCTTGGTGTTCTTTTCGTGGGCGAACTCCCTGGTGCTCTGCCGGTCCGGCAGCAACACGGAGATGTCGTCGTTGGTGAAGCCCGAGGAGCGGAGGTCTTCGATGCTCCGTTCGGCTTGGGAGGCAGTGTGGAAGATGCCGAATACAGCGGACTTGGTGATGCTCATGTTGGAATCCTTAGTGGTTCTCGGTAGTAGCGGACGTAGCCGCGGGTCGGTCGCGACAAAATGACGCCCTTCCGTCGCCAGTGCAACGGATGGGCCTGGGATGGCGGAGTGCCTCTCCGCGCGCCGCCGGTCAAGATGCTGCCCGGTGGGCCGTACGGCCATAGATAAGCATGCGGAGGGCCAATCAAGGGCAGTCCGGCGGCCATGAAGAGGGCGGCTCCCAGCGCAATGCACAACAGACGAAAAATATGGCGAGGGCCGCAGAATGATGCCCTCGCCCACTCGTAGAGTCGGATCCGAAAGAGACGGCGTTGGTGTCTGCCGCCTCACTTATAAAAACTTATTCCGTCCCGTAAGAACGGCTTCTGCGGCGAATCTAGCGGATGGCCAGTTTACGGCGCAGCAGGCCGAGGCCGAGCATGGACACGCCCAACACTCCCCACGTGGCCGGTTCCGGCGTGGAGCTGACGAATGCCTGTTTGGTGGTCTCGCCCGGAATCGCGCCCGAGTTCGGGGCGACGATGCCGGTTAAGGGTGTGGTGGTGAAGAACGTGGAGCCAAACGCGCCGCCGGGGCCTAGTTGCAGCGGTGTCCAGTTGATCGAGATGCTGCTCAGGTCGCTATGTACGCTGCCGCCGCTCGAAGTCCCGAAGAACGTGCCGACAGCGCCATCAGTGACGTCGGTGATGACCAGATCGAAAGTGAAGGCACCGAAGGTGGATCCCACTCCGATGGCTTCCGTGGAGCATGTTGGGCAGGCCAGCAAGAATGTGCCTAGGTTGAGAAAGGATGGCGTGCCCGTCATGGAGTTGCCATTTGGAGTAAAGGTGAGGGTGGCGGCTTGACCCGAGGTGTTGTTCAGCACCAGGCTGCTGCCACCACTGAACCCAGTGCCCGCAGCATTGGTGTTAAAAGTCAAGGTACCCGCCGAGGCGGAAGGTACCAACAGGAACGCCGCCACCGCAGTCAGGGACGCGGCAGAGACTATTTGTCTAAAGTTCATTTCGTTTTTCTTAAATTGTTTTGGACTTTGAGGCGGTGACAAAGCCGGCGTCTGACCCCAAGGCCTCAGCCAACCAGCCCGCCGCTTCGGCACAGATGGTGCAGGTGCGGGGCCAATGGGTCTAAACACGGCTCCCAGTCGCTCCAAACGCCTTAACTCAATGGAGAAGCGGCAGTTCCCTCCGGAAGGCGAGGCACGGTGGGCGCGGTAATGGTCTTTGACCGTCGGTTGGCGTTTGACGCCTCAGGGTCAGTGTGATGGCGCCGGGTTGCGCCCAAAGTTCCGGTGGCGTGGGTTACGGGCCCCAAAGATGCAGAATCCAGCAAGATCGGACACCGTCGGCACTTTGGCCGTCTACCTGCACAGTCGGAAACCGTAGCACCGGGCTCCGGCTTCGGTGCAAGATCGCGATGAACAGGAGTTTCAATGAACAATGACATTTTGGCGGGCAACTGGAAGCAGTTTAGAGGCAACATTGTGGAGCAGTGGGGCAAGCTCACTGAAGATGACCTCGACGTGGCGGCCGGCCGGCGGGACCAACTGACGGGCAAGCTGCAGGAGCGGTATGGGCTGGTGAAGGAAGAGGCGGAGCGCCAAATCAAGGCGTTTGAAGAGCGGCACAAGTCGCTGGTCGTCTAGTTCCAGATCTCCCCGGCCGCCCGGGGAGCCAAGCAATCCAACAGCATTTTAGTCGAGGGCCCGGGCACTGCGGATGGCAGGCCGGGCCCTTTGCTTTGGGCAGCGAGATCCCACTCTCCACTGCCCCCGCAAGCATCCTCGCCGGAGGGCTACAGCAGTTCGGCCCTCGGCGTGCTTCCATGCTGCTGACCGAGATCATTAGGAGATTCAACATGACAAGTTTCAAAGTATTCACCATCAGTGCGGTGGCCCTCGCGGTAGCCGGACTGACCGGCTGTTCCACTACATCCACCAAGGCGGCTGATGTTACTGCCAGTGTCCGCAACTCGCTGGACCAGGCCGGCCTGAAGGATGTGTCCGTTAGTCAGGACCGCGACAAAGGCGTAGTGACCCTCGGTGGTCATGTACCCGCTGACGCCGACAAAACCCAAGCCGCTTCCATTGCCCAATCGTTCGCCGGAACCCAGGTGGTGGCCAACGAAATCGCCGTCGTAATGACCGGTGCCGAGAGCGACTCCAAGAAGGTCAACGCCGCGCTGGACAAAGCGATCGAAGGCAACCTGGATGTAGCCATGGTGAAGGCCAAGCTGCGCGATGTGAAGTACGCCGTCAACAACCACGTCGTCACCCTCACCGGCACGGTCAACTCACCCGCCAACCGGAAGCTGGCGGAAACAACCGCCGCGGCCGTCGCCGACGTCCAGCAGGTGGTGAACGAACTACAGGTGAAGGGCCAGAAAGCCACCTCAATGAACTAGGGCGTTCCCCACACCCCACAAGGAGCCAACGATGAAGAACATCCCCGAAGCACTGGATTACCGCCAGATTCTCGAACAACTGCAAATGGAACTGGTGCGTGAGACCCAGGGAAGGGACGAACTGGCCATCGAAACCAGCCCCGATTCTCTGGACCAGATTCAGCATGCCAGTGAGCGGGATTACGCGATGGGCGCACTCGAGAGACGCGTAGAGCGTCTCCGTGAAGTGCGCGACGCGCTGCAACGCATCCAGCAGCAGACCTACGGGATCTGCGACGAGTGCGAAGAGAGCATCAGCCCGAAGCGCCTGGCCGCCATCCCCTGGGCGCCGCTGTGTATCAAGTGCCAGCACTCCGCCGACCAGCGGGAGTCCACGGTCTTGGAACCGGCCTATCAATCGTTCGCCATGGAAGCTTAAGGAATGCCTTAGGTCGTTACTTCCGGGAACGCACCCCTCTTTCATAACGGGACGTCCCATCCGGGGCGTTGGAGACTTTACTTTATGCTTTGGACAATCGTTGCGGTGTTCTTGATTTTGTGGCTGCTGGGATTCAGCCTGAGCGTAGGTGGACAACTGATCCACTTATTGCTGGTGGTGGCCTTGGTGGTGGTGGTGTTCAACCTGATCACCGGCCGCCGCGGTGTTGTCTAGCGTCGTTACTGATGGGCCGCCCGTGCGGCTCGATCAGGCTCATCGCCGCCGGAAGTCGGCCCGCATGGCGGCTCTCCGGCCGGTGGGGCCTGGCCGTCTGCCTTCATGCCGGAGTGCTGCAGGCGAGCAATCTCGGCCAGCACATCTTCCGGCCGGGTCTCCATCTCCAGGTCCTGCAGTTCGCTGTTCGGCTCTTCCGCGATGTGGAGCTTCTTGTGGATGGCCTCCAACATCACCAACACCCGGGTCAGTTCATGCTCGGCCAACAGGCCCACCTGAAGATCCAAATCCGCCCGATGCTCGGCCTCGGCCGTCAGCCGGTTCTGGGTGATAAGCACCAGGGTGGACAGAAAGATGGCCTCCAGGGACACGGCCATCGTCAGTAGCCCATAAGGGAACGGATCAAAGGGCTTTAGGCCAAACCAGCCCGTGTTCAGCACCACCCACAGCGCAAACCAGCCGCAGTGCAGGTAGATAAACAGCATGCTGCCGGAAAAGCCCGTGATCGCGTCGGCGGCCCGATCCTCACGGGTCCGCTGGCGGGCGGCTTGTTGGCGGAGTTCGATGATGGTGCGGATGTTCCGTCCGACGATCTTCGAGAGCCCCGGTGTCTCCTGGTTGGCAGGTTTTGTGTCCATGGGCCATCGGTTGCAATTCGATCCCCACTGGGTTCAGGGCGTATTCACAGGATCTTTAGGGACGCATGAGGCCAGAGAGGCTTTGGGGAACCAGGGCAGCCCGCTCCTGCTGGTCGCGGCTCGGAACGGCGGCGGCCTTTGTTTGAGGCATTGGCGAGATTGGTG
>JBIKMK010000728.1:0-2724 GCA_044359315.1 Bryobacteraceae bacterium
TTGCCTTCGCCGGCTTCGCCGAGGCCATAGCCCTCGACGGTCTTGGCGAGCACGACGGTCGGCTGGCCCTTGGTTTCCGTGGCGCGCTTATAGGCATTGAACACCTTCAGCGGATCGTGGCCACCGCGGCGGAGATTGGCGATCTCGTCGTCGGTCATGTCGGCCACCAGTTCGGCCAACTCCGGATACTTGCCGAAGAACTCCCGGCGGGCGTAAGCCGCGCCCCGGGCCTTGAAGTTCTGGAACTCACCGTCGACGCACTCCGCCAGGCGCTTCACCAACAAGCCGGAGCGGTCCTTGGCGAACAGCTTGTCCCACTCTGAGCCCCACAGCACCTTGATCACGTTCCAGCCAGCGCCGCGGAAGGCGCTTTCCAGTTCGCGGACGATGGAGCCGTTGCCACGCACCGGACCGTCCAGGCGCTGCAAGTTGCAGTTGACGACAAAGATCAGGTTGTCCAGCTTCTCGCGGGAGGCCAGCGTCAACGCGCCCAAGCTCTCCGGCTCATCCGTCTCACCATCACCCAGGAAGGCCCAGATCTTGCGATTGGTCTCCGGGATGATGCCGCGGTTTTCCAGGTACCGCATGAACCGCGCGTGATAGATGGCGTTGATCGGGCCCAAGCCCATCGACACGGTGGGGAACTGCCAGAAGTCCGGCATCAGCCACGGGTGCGGATAGCTGGACAGGCCCGGCGTGTCGCGCAGTTCGTGGCGGAAGTTTTTGAGGTGCTGCTCCGAGAGGCGGCCTTCCAGGAACGCGCGAGCATAGATGCCCGGCGAAGCGTGGCCCTGGAAGTAGACGAAGTCACCCGGCTGGTCGCCATGGGAGCCATGGAAGAAGTGGTTGAACCCGACTTCCGCCAAGGTCGCCAGCGAGGCGTAGGTGGAGATGTGGCCGCCAATGTTGGCGTCGTACTTGTTGGCGCGGACCACCATGGACATGGCGTTCCAGCGGTTGATCGCCTCAATGCGCCGCTCGGTATCCATGTCGCCCGGGTAGGGCAACTGTTGATCCACCGGGATGGTGTTGATATACGGCATCGCCGTGGGCAGGGTGGGCGAAACGCCCAGGGCCTCGGCCTGCGTCAGCAACGTATTCAACAGGAACGCGGCCCGTTGGGAGCCGCCTTCCTCAACCACTTCACGCAGTGCTTCCAGCCATTCGCTGGTTTCTTGAGGATTTGCGTCGGAACGTACGTCAGGCTTGGTGGTGATCATCGTGGTGGGATAGAGCGGGCTCTTTTCATAATTTACCATGCGTTCTGCGCTGTTCCATTTCCTCCACGGATCGAGGCCAGTCGGAACGCAGCAAACGGGACAGCGACCGGTCCGCCAACAGGCGCCCACCGGTCTGGCAAGTGGGGCAATAGTTGGTCTCGTTTTCGGCGTAGCGGATGCGCTGCACCTTGGTTTGGCAGACCGGGCAGGGCTCACCAAAGCGGCCATGCACAGCCATTTCCGGACGGAAGGCCGTCACCTTTTCGGGAAACTCTTTGCTGCGCAAACGCTCGACCCACACGAGCAATGTTTCTCGTACAGCAGCAAACAAGCGGTCCACTTCGGCATCGGTTAGCTTCTGCGAAAGGGCGATGGGCGACAACCGGGCGGCGTGCAGAATCTCATCGGAGTACGCATTGCCGATGCCGCTGAACGAATGCGGATCGGTGAGGCTGCGCTTCAACGTGTGGTTCTCGCTGCGTAGACGCGCGGCGAACTCAGCGGCGGAGCATTCGAGTGGCTCCAGGCCGCCAGGGTCGAGCGTTTGTGGGTCAAGAACCACCGCCAGCGACGCCCGCCGCTTGGTGCCCGCTTCGGTGAGCCGCAGCGTGCCGGTCGAAAAATCAAACGCCGCCAGATCGCGCCGCGTGAGCTTGGCCACTTTCTTCGAATCCGCCGGATGCCAGTGCAGCCGCCCGGCGATCATCAGATGGATCACCAACCAGCAACCATTGTCGAGGCCCAAAGCGATTCGCTTGCCGATGCGTCGTAGCTCGACCACGCGTGCGCCGTACGTGGCGGCGAGCGGCGGATCAATCGTCCGCAGCAGAAACGGCGAGCCGAGCCGGACCGTTTGGAGTGTCGCCCCAATGATCCGCGTTTCGAGCGCTTCCAGATAAGCCGTAATGTCTGGCAGCTCCGGCATGGTGTCTTACATTGTGGCGAAGTTTTTGTGGTGGGTATTGGTGGCGATCTGACTCACGGTCTTGCCGCTCACTGGGAGTTCCGTCACCTCCCGCGGTTTGCGCTGGGTTGGCGCTACGATAAGCAAATCAATGTCGCCGTTCGTGTTTCAGTTCGAGTGGGACCCAGCCAAGGCGGCTACCAACATGGCCAAGCATGGCATCGCTTTTGAGCGAGCCACCGAAATCTTTGACGATCCGCTGGCCCTTACGATTCCAGATGACGAGCACAGCATCGCGGAAGTCCGGTGGATTACGATGGGAAAGGATGGGCGTGGTCAAACAATCTTGGTGGTGCATACGTTCGTGCAAATTGACGAAGCAGTAGCTCGAATACGGATCATTTCGGCTAGACGGCCGACCAGGTCTGAAACGCGCGAGTACGAGGGACCGCAATGAAGTCTGAATACGATTTCTCAAAAGGTGAGCGAGGCAAGTTCTTCAAAGCCAACGCCGAACTGCGCTTGCCGATTTACCTGGACGCGGATGTTCAGCGTTACTTGACTGAACGCGCAGCGGATCAAGGTGTGCCCCTGAGCGAA
>JBIKMK010000103.1:0-9775 GCA_044359315.1 Bryobacteraceae bacterium
GAGGCGCGGCTTTTCGACGCCATCGGCAAATCACGGCGCACGCTGATCGGACCATTCGTCCGAATCGCGTTAGCCACCGGCATGCGCTACGGCGAAATCTTGAGCTTGACGTGGGGCCAAATCGATTTTGCGGCCCAGATATTGACGGTGGGCAGCAAAGCGAAAACGAAGGCCAGCGCGGGGCGGCGCATGCCAGTTGTACCGAACCTTCTCGAAGTACTGCGAATTCATCGGGACTGGTTCGTTTCGAACCTTGGCCCAGTGCAACCGCATTGGTTTCTGTTTCCGCTGCGGGTGACGGGCGGCTTCGATCCAGAGCGGGCCTGCACTGACGTATCGCGGGCTTGGGACTTCGCGCGAAAACAGGCGAAGGTTGACTGCCGGTTTCATGATCTCCGCCACACGGCCATTTCTCGCATGGCTGAGGCGGGCATCCCTGACCGAGTGGTTATGCAGATCGCCGGGCACGTCTCACGGGCGATGCTGGCCCGCTACAGCCACATGAGCATGGCGTCCATGCGGGATGCGATGGAAGTGATTGCCCCAAACAAGAATGACCGGGTGAGCAAACAAATTGACCAACAAAGGGCTTTGGAGACCTTTCCAACCGTGGGAATGGTAGTTTAAGTGGTTGAAACGAATGGAGCCGGTGTTCGGGATCGAACCGAAGACCTTCTGATTACAAGTCAGATGCTCTACCAACTGAGCTACACCGGCCTGTCTTCTAGTTTATGCGACTCACTGGCCTGTCCGCTTCATGAGGGCTGGATTGTGGTGGAATGAGGGGCGTGATGGCTTTGGGGGCAGTGTCGCTCTACGCAATGCTGGCGGTGGCGGCGGAGCATCCGTGTGCGCGGTGCCATCCGGCGGAGACGGCGGCTTATTTGAAGACGCCGATGGGGCGGGCGCTGGCTCGACCGGTGGGGGGTGAGTCGGGGCGGTTTACGCATGCGGCCTCCGGGACGGCGTTTACGGCGCGAAGCGAGGGCGCGGGGCTGTGGCAGGGGGCGGAGCGGCAAGGGCTGCGGGCGGAGTACCCGGTGGAGTATGTGATCGGGTCCGGTGAGCATGCCAAGGGCTTTCTGGTCCGCCTGGGTGAGCAGCTGTTCCAATCACCGATCTCCTACTACCGGCGCGCGGCGAAGTTGGATGTCGCGCCGGGGTATGAGCGGATGGAGCGGCCGGACTTTAACCGGCGGGCTACGCCAGAGTGTCTGGCTTGCCATTCCAGTGGCGCGGTGAGTTCCAGCAGCGTTGGTTCCAGTAGCCTCAGCCACGAGTTGACCGCCATCACATGTGACCGTTGCCACGGGCCGGCGGAGGCGCATCTGGCTGCACCGGGGCGGGCGACCATCGTGAACCCCAGCCGTCTGCCCGCGGCCCAGCGCGACAGTGTGTGTGAGCAGTGCCATCTGAATGGCGAGGCGCGGGTGGCCAATCCGGGGCAGGACCTGATCCGGTTCCGGCCGGGAGAAGCCCTGGAGGAGCGGTGGCAGGTGTTTGTGTATGACCGGCCACGCGGGGACCTGCGCGTCGTCAGCCATGCGGAGCAGTTGGCGCTGAGTTCTTGCGCGAAGGCGTCCGCGGGTCAGCTGTGGTGCGGTAGTTGCCATCAGCCACATGGGGAGAAAGTGAACGTGGACGCGCAGTGCCGCAGGTGCCACACCGCGCCACTATCGGCGGCCCACCCCAAGCAGGAGAACTGCGCCGGATGCCACATGCCGCAGCGGGGAGCGGCGGATGGCGGGCACACGGCGTTTACGGACCATCGGATCCAACGCGTGGCGGCGGCACCGTTTGCTTTACCCACTGGTGCGGAGGCGCCCGCGATCCGTGCTTGGCGGGAACCGGCTGATGCGACGCTCAGCGAGCGGAACCGCGGCCTGGCCTCGATTATGGTGGGGGAGCGTGACGGCGAGGCGCGGTTGATCAACGATGGCTACCGGCGGCTGGCGGCGGTGTATGCCAAGTTCCCGCGTGATGCGGATGTGCTGGCGGGTCTGGGCATGGTGCTGTTCTTGAAAGACCAGCATCGTGACGCCGTGAAGTTGCTGCAGGCTGCGGTGGCGGCGCGGCCCGGCGATGCGGGTCTGCGCGAGAAGCTGGCGGTGGTGCTGAACGCGGCCGGAGACAAGGTGCGCGCAGTGGAGGCGCTGGAGAAGGCTATTGCGCTGGACCCGCTGCGGGAGACGGCGTATCACTTGCGTGCAGCACAGGAGGCTACGCCCGCGGGCCGCAAGCAGGTGCTGGAGCGATGGCTGGCGAAGATGCCGCAGAGCCTGGTGACGCGCGAGGCGCTGCGGGATTTGGCGCGCCAGCAAGAGTAGAGCGTCTCACTCCATCTCGTCAGGTATCGCCGCCACTTCAGCCCCATGCGTCAGCTTTGGGGCTTTCTCCTGGTCCCCAAAGAAGCCCCAAGCTGACGCATGGGGCTAGGCGGAGTTCCACAAAAAGGGAGAAACGATCTAGCGGCCCCCGGAAACTTGCGTTAGCAGGCGGCGGATGAAGTCGTCTTCGGGGAACAGCTCCACGTATCTCTCGAGCGTCTGTTTGGCTTCCGGGTAACGCTCCAGTTTGATCAGGCGCAGGGCTAGCGACTTGTAGAGTGAGGCCGTATAGGGCGACAACTCTATCCCCCGGCGCAGCACCGTAACGGCTTCTTCCAGGCGGCCGGCTTTGGCCAGCGCTTCGCCCAGATCTTCAAACGTGGGGGTGGCGACGGAGCCGCGTTCGATGGAGCGGGTGAGATAGCTGACGGCCTCCTCAATCTGATTGGCGCGCAGGGCGCGGCGGCCCAGTGTACCCAGCACCAGTGGATCATCGGGGTGCGCGCGGCTGGCTTCGTTCAGCAGTTGCTCGAAGGGCGGTAGCAGTGCGGGCTGCTGGTCGCTCAATTGGCCGTAGGCTTTCAGGCGGGTGAGCAAGGGCAATGGCTGCGAGGTTGCGTTGAAGTGCACCACCGGGGCGGTGGAGAACGCGTCGGCGGGCAGGGGCTGCGACGGCGTGCGGACAATGCGGTGATTGGTGAGCGCGGAATGGGCGATCACTTGCACGTCGCGCTTGGGCATATGGCAACTGATGCAATCGCTTTGGCGGTTGGGATGGGTGGGGGCCAGTGGCGCGGTGTGGCAGCCGAGGCAGGCTTGCCGGTAGTCCGCGGTGGCGGCGTGCGGGTTGTGGCAACTGTTGCAGGACAGGCGATTGGCGCGGGTTTGCGTGGCCTGGAAGCACTGGCTTAGGCGCATCGATTCGTGATGTTCAAGCAGATCAGCATCGGCGGGGTTATCACGATTGCGAGGCAGCTTGAAGATGGCGACGACATCGTTGAGCACCATGCCGGGGCGGAAGTCACGCTCGGTTTTGCCGGGTTGCAGGATGCGGGTGTCGCCGCCCTGGTGGCAGTTCATGCAGATCTCGTCGGCACGGTCTGGGGGCAGGCGCTTGGGGTTGACGATGGCGGTGCGAGCACCTTTTTGGGCGATATGGCGCGCGCCGGGTCCGTGGCAGTTTTCGCAACCGATGGAGAGTTCGCGGAAGGGTGGCTGCTCAAACAGGCCGCTGCGTTGGGGCACCACGTTGGGAGCGCCACTGTGGCAATAGATGCAACCAGCGGCGATGGGGCGGTTGAAGCCGTAGTCGGCGAATTCGTAGCCGGGCGAAAGCTCCCAGCGGTTGGGTTTGGAGTAGTAGGAAAGCGGCGCTTGAGACAGGTGGTCTCCCCGTTGCACGACGAAGCTGAAGCCATTGACGCCGGAGCCGATGGCCCAGCTGACGGGCTGCACATTCCGGAACGCTTCGCCCGCTTCGGATTGCATCAGGCGGCCCTGGTCCACGAACGCCTCAAAGGTGCGGCGCTGCTTTTCGTTTGAGACTGTGGTGGGCGTGCTCGCCTTGGCCAGATGCTGGCTGGCGGGAGTGATAGAGCGGCCCATGGGAGAGGAGACCCAATGGTCATAGATGGCGCGATGGCAACCGGCGCAGGCTTGGGAGCCGGTGTAGTCCAGGGGGGGCTTGGTAGGCGGAGCCTTCGGGCTGGGCATTTGCGCCAGCAGCGGCCATGCGAACCAGGCAATTGAGCACCGCGCCAACTTCTTCATCAGCAACCTAACGCTTGCCCATCGCGGCCGTGCGCACGATGCCCGCGCCTTCTTTGATGAAGACCAGTTGATCGGCCGCTACCTTCTTCACTGTCTCGAGCTGGCCGTTGGGCCAGCGAATTTCAAGATCAGCGATGGTGGCCTCCCCCAAGCCGAAGTGGAGGCGGAAATCGTTGACGGAATAAAAGCTCGACTGGCTCAAGACGGCCTGTGCCTGGCGTTTGCCGCCATAGATGGCGGTGACCTTGGCCCCGATGGCGGTGCGGTTGCTCTTGACGCCTTCCAGCTTCACCTTCAACCAATGGCCGGTGCCGGAGACATCGTTGCGGAGCAGCGAGGGCGGCTCATGCAGGTTGAGAATGAGGATGTCCACGTCGCCATCGTTGTCGAAGTCGCCAAAGGCGCAGCCGCGGCTGGAATGGGGTTCACCCAGCGCTGGCCCCGCGCCATCAAACAGCTCTTCAAACTTGCCGCCGCCCAGGTTGCGGAACAGGACACGCGGGGTCTTGAACGGATAGGCGGGCAGCTTGGCTTCCACTTCCGGATAGACGTTGCCGGTCACCAGGAACAGGTCCGGCAGGCCGTTGTTGTCGAGGTCGGCCATGCCGGCGCCCCAGCCGATGAAGCGCGTCTCGACGCCCAGGCCGCTGCGCACGGTGACGTCGTCGAAGTTGCCGTCGCCTGAGTTCCGGTAGAGGATGCTGGAGTCGTCGGCGAAGTGCGTCTTCAAGATGTCGAGGTGGCCATCGAGATCGAAATCGCCAATGCCCAGGCCCATGCCCGCTTGCTCCATGCCGTCTTCGTTTAGGGCGACGCCGCGTTCGAGGCCCGTTTCAGCGAACGTGCCGTCGTGGTTGTTGCGGAAGAAGAAGCTGGAGGTGGAATCGCAGGCGACGTAGATGTCCGGCCAGCCGTCGTTGTCAAAGTCCGCGGCGACGGCGGTCATGCCGTAACTGCCTTTGGCTTTCGCGATGCCTGAAGGTTCACTGACATCGGTGAAGGTACCATCGCCGTTGTTGCGGTAAAGCCAGTGTCGACCGGCGGGCAGGCCCCGGGGTCCGCAATTGACGGGCACGCCCTTCCAGTTGCAGAAGGAACTCTCACCCGGCTTCGGCACTTTGTCGATATCGAAATCAACATAGTTCGACACAAACAGATCCAGCAATCCATCGCGGTTGTAGTCGACAAAGGTGCAGCCCGCGCCCCAGCGGCGGTCCTTGGTGGCCAGGCCGGCGGCTTCGGTGACGTCCGTGAAGGTCACTTCGCCTTTGGCGTTGGGGCCGTTGTTGCGGTAGAGGACGTTCTGGCCCCAGTAGGTGATAAACAGGTCGTCGAAGCCGTCGTTGTTGAAGTCGCCAATGCAGACAGCGGAGGCCCAGCCGGTGCGGCGGAGGCCGGCCTGATCGGTGACGTCTTTGAAGGTGCCGTCGCGGTTGTTTTTGTAGAGGCGGTTGCTGGCAGTAGAGCCTTCGAGCGTCGTGCCGTTCAGCACCAGGATGTCCAGCCAGCCGTCGTGATCGTAATCAAAGAAGGCCACGCCGCAGCCGATGGTTTCCAGCAGATAGCGCTTGGTGGCAGCACCGCCATAGGTGGAGGGCTCGGTCAGCCCGGCCTGTTTAGCGATGTCGCTCAACCGGGCGTTGAAGGGTAGACCGGAGGGCTTGCCGCGCGGCACGGGGCGGGCCACGCGCGACGAGACGCCCTGTCCGGCCAACGGGGAGGCAGTAAACAGGGGAGCCGTCAACAGAGGCCAGAACGATCTGCGCGTCAGCTTACTCACGCGTCCATCTTATCGAGGTGTCGGCACGGTGGACCGGGAGGGCAATGCGGCTTTGGCCCAGCGCAACTTCAATTGATCCCGAACCCAGGCCGCGTTTTGCGTGGGGTGGCAATCCAGGCAGGCGTTAGGACTCTCGGCGGCGCCAAAGCGCAGCGTCATTTCCGCGTTGGGGCGGTCGTCAATCTGGTGCGTGCGCGCTTTGAATAAGAGGCTGTTCATGATCTTGGGCATGTGGCACGACACACAGCGGCTGGCCTCCGGGGAAGCGTGTTGGGTATGCGAGCGGGCGCTGTAGCGGGCGTCATGACACTGCGTGCACATGCGGTCCGGCTGGTCAAGATACTTCAGTGAAGTGGGATTGCTGGCGGCGTTGGCGGGGTGCGGGTCATGGCAACTGCCGCAAGCGGCGGTGCCTTGTTGAAAGCACTGGGAGCGTTCGAACGCCTCAACGATGAAGGTGGTTTCGCGGAAGCGGCCGTCGCGATAGAAGGCCTTACGCGAGAACTCCGAGTAGGGGCGGCGCTGATACTGCGGGGGGAAGCCTTGCGGCGTACGGATAGCTGACTGGGCGTGGCACTGAGCGCAGACCTGGACGTAGCGGCGGTTGTCAGCTTGTTGGAACTTGAAGGCGGGCGCGGCACCGCGGGCGTGCTCCGCCGATGGGCCATGGCACATCTCGCAGTTGACACCCGCTTCCAGAAAGCCTTTGGGCTGCAACTGGCTGGTGTGGCAGGGGGCACAATTCTGCTGGTACGAGGTGACTTCACGGAGGCGGTGGAACTGTCCGACATCCACCCGCTCTGAGCCGGGCGGATCGATCTGCCGCCAGTAGTTGAGCCAGGATTTCTCCAGTCGGTTGTACTGGAGCGGAATGACATGCAGGTCACCATCGGGGCCCTTGGTGGCATAGGCCTGCTGCCACTTGGAGCCGATGAAATAGTCGACGGGGTAGCGGTCCCAGGTGGCCGCACCCGGGCCGGCGCGCTTGAGGTCAACAAACAAGCGCCCGTCCTTGGTGAAGCCTTTGGCCAGCAGCTGGCCAAACTCAGAGAAGGTGCTGAGCTTCGCAAAATCGGCCATGACGGCGGCGGGGTCCGCTGGGCGGAGCATTTTGGCCATGCCGGTTTGGCTCCAGGAGATGAATTGCGCGGCGTGGCAGGGGCGGCAGGAGTCGCTGCCGGCGTAGGCGGACTTCGCGTCGGGCGGGCGGAGGGCGAGGGGCGCGGGAGCCACGGCTTCACCCAGAACGCGGAGCGCGGTCGAGCGCAACCGATCTTGGACGGGTTGCCAGTCCCGGTCCTTCATGTTGGCCGGTGGCTGGAACTTGCTCAACGCTTCCAGAGTGGCCCGGGCTTGACGCTGGGCCTCCACTGGTTCGCGACGGTTGGCTCGTACGGCGGCCACAGTGGCCAGCAGAAGCGCGTTCTCGGGATAGAGCTCCAGCGACTGGCGGGCGTAGGCAAGTCCGGTGGTGGAATCGCCCAGGTCGAAAGAAGCTCGCGCGGCGGCTTCCGTCACTTGAGCCAGCAGCCAGGAGGTGGGGTAAAGACGGAGAAACTGGCTGGCTTTGGTGCGGCGGGCGATGGGGTCGGCTTCACGGTAGAGGTCGAGAAAGGCCTGGCGTTCCTGCGGATTCTCGATCTGGTCCAGAATGGTCGCGCCCGGGCGGCTGCGGCCATTCAGCGCCACATCCAGATCCTGAGCCAGCAAGGCCCAACTGAGCACAAACAAAAAAATCAATTTTCGTCCACTACCCTGACGCATGCTATCGCAGAAAGGAGACCTGCCGGATGTGCTGGCCTCTCTTTCGGATCAGCTCTATCCGAAAGAGAGCGCGGCAGTTGACGCCCGTAAAGAATTGTTATATCGTAACCGCACGCCGTTTGCGGGTAATCCTGCGCGGCTAATTCGCTTTGGATGAAGGAGCTCATGGATGATGCCTCGTCGATCATTCGTTGTTGTCGCACTCGCTCTCGCGACGGCAGCGTCGGCATTCTCACAAGCCTCAACGGCTGCCATTAATGGCACTTTGAGGGATTCTACCGGCAGCGTCGTGCCTGGTGCCAACCTGGTTCTCAGGAACCCGGCCACCGCGGTCGAAACGCGGACCACCAGCAATGAAGCAGGCTATTACGCATTTTTGAACGTGCAGCCCAGCCAATACACGCTAGAAGTTTCAAAGGCTGGTTTTCGCACCAACAAGCTGAACCAGTTCACGCTGGCCGTGAACCAGACCGCGACTATCGATCTGGTGATGGAAGTCGGCTCGGTGACCGAGGCGGTGACCGTGGAAGCGATCGGCGCGGAAGTGCAGGCGTCGACTTCAGAGATCGGTGCCGTGGTGGCGCGTGAGCAGGTGGTGGATTTGCCGCTGAATGGCCGCAACTTCACGCAGCTGCTTTCGCTGACGCCTGGCGTCGCCCCGGTGAGCGTGTCGCAGAATACGGGTTCGGGCTTTGCCCACCCCGGCATCGGCGCCTTCATCTTTCCGGCGATCAACGGCCAAACCAACCGCTCCAACTTCTGGACGCTGGACGGTATCACCAACCAGGGCTTGATGCTCTCGACGCCCGCGGTGAATCCGATTGTCGATGCGATTGCCGAATTCAAAGTGCAGTCGCACAACGACCAGGCGGAGTTTGGCGGCGTGCTGGGCGGCGTGATCAACGTGGCTACGCAGAGCGGCACGAACTCGATCCATGGGTCCGCATGGGAATACTTGCGCAACAGCGAATTCGACGCGCGCAACACGTTTTTGCCCGCGGTGACGCCTTTCCGGCAGAACCAGTTCGGCGCGGCCGTGGGCGGCCCGGTGTGGATTCCGAAGATTCTGAACGGCAAGAACAACACGTTCTTCCATGGCTCCTACCAGGGCTGGCGTTTGCGCCGCGCGAACAATTCGTTCCTGCGCGTTCCGACGGCCGCCAACCTGACGGGCGACTTGAGCGATGAAGCTCGGCAAATTTTTGACCCGTTCACCACGGTGCCGAACCCCAATGGCACGGGCTACGTCCGTACGCCCTTCGCGGGTAACCGGATTCCCTCCAGCCGCATCAACCCCGGTGCCCTGGCGTATGCCCGCACGTTCCCGGCGGGCGGTGCGCCGATCAATGCTGATCGCAACGCCATCGACCCCTCCGGGTTTAGCCAGAACCAGGAAGAATGGTCGGTCCGCATTGACCGCGTCCTAAGCCCGAAGGACAACATGTTCTTCCGCATCAGCCAATCGCTGCTGGACCAAACCTCCTCCGGTGGCCGGCCGTCTCTCGCCAGCTTCCGTACCTTTGATGCGCTGAATATCGGCACCAGCTGGGTGCATACGTTCAGCCCGTCCACGGTGTTGCAAGTGCAGTTCGGCCGCTTGACCAATGTGGACAACAGCGGCACCTCGTTCCGTACTCTACCCGCGAACTTCATTCGTGATGTGGGTTATGCGGCCACGTTTACCAGCTTTCTGGATGGCCAAACGCTGGTGCCGGCTTTGAACATCGATGGCTGGGGCACCGGCGGCGCGGAAGGCCGGTCGCTCAACCGGCCTTCCGATGTCTGGCAGTACAAGGCCGGCCTAACCAAAATCAAGGGCAACCACCAGTACAAATTTGGCGGCGAGTGGAACAACATGGACTTCTTTGGGTCCCCCCGCAATGCCAGCGCTACCTACCGTCCGCTGCAGACGGCCAATCCGCTGGCTCCTGGCACGACGGGCAGCCAGTTGGCGTCCTACCTGCTGGATGTGCCGGATGCCGCCGGGTTCCGCAACCGCGCCACCACGGTTCGCCGTGGCGGCCACATGGCGTTCTTCTTCCAGGATCAATGGAAGCTGAGTTCACGGCTGACGTTCAACTACGGCATCCGGTACGACAAGACGTTCATTCCGGCGCTGGGTCAGGAAGGCAAC
>JBIKMK010000730.1:0-2714 GCA_044359315.1 Bryobacteraceae bacterium
GTGGCGTTCACGCGGCATTCCGGTGTACGGCATCTATCCCTATCCCATTGACCATGAAGATCTGAAAAGGATGCATGGCAATGACGAACGTGTGCCCATCTCCTCGCTTGAGACCGGCGTAGACCTGATCTACAAGACGCTCCTCGACGTAGCGGCGACTAAGAAGTAAAGTTCGCAAGTTTCGTAGCTAAAAAGGAGACCGCATGCTCTCATTCGGGAGACGTGTATTCATTTTTGCGCTCGCCACCGCGGCCTGGGCGCAGCAGACAGCGATTCAGGGAACCATTACCGATTCCAGCGGCGCCATTGTGCCGCAGGCCATCGTTCGGCTAACCCCAGCCGGAGGCGGTGCGCCATCGTCCACATTGAGCAATCCGGCGGGTCTCTACATCTTCCCGTCCATCGCGGCGGCGGATTACAAGATCCGCGTCGAGTCTCCCGGCTTTACTCCCGCCGAGCGCACGTTTGCGCTGCTGGTGGGGCAAAGCGCCACGCTGGACTTTCAGTTGAAGCCGGCACAATCGTCGACGACCGTAGACGTGCTGGCCGATGCCGGCGTGGCTGAGACCACCTCCTCGCAGGTGGGCGGCAACGTCGACCCCAGCCGCATGAAGAACGTCCCCCTGAACGGCCGCAACTGGATGGAACTGTCGTTGCTGGTGCCGGGCGTGACGGTGAACGCGGTGGGCAATACACCGCTCGGCAGCGTCTCCGGCGGCCGGTTCCAGATCAACGTGGACGGCCAGCAGATGACGCAGAACGCGGCGGGCACGGGCTTTGGACAGCCGCAGTTCTCGCGCGAGGCGATGTCGCAGTTTCAGGTGATCACCAACCGGTTTGACGCCACGCTGGGCCGCAGTTCGCAGATCCAGGTGAACGCGCAGACGCGCTCCGGCACCAATGAGTGGCATGGATCGGGCTACGGCTTCTTCCGCACCGACAAGGTGAACGCCGCCGATCCGATTGCCCAGCGCGTGCTGCCGTTTTCGAACCAGCAGTACGGTGGCACGCTGGGTGGCAAGCTGATCGCCGACAAGTTGTTCTTCTTTGTCTCATTCGAAGGAGAGCGGCAGCCGTCCACCATCTTCACGTCACCGGCGGGATTTGCCGGGCAGAGCTTTTCGCTGCCCACCAACCCGCGCAGCACATCGCTACTGAGCCGCGTGGACTGGCAGGTCCGGCCCAGCCAGAAGCTCTCGTTCCGCTACAACACCTTCCTGTTCGACAACCCGTTCGACGGGGTCGGCGGCGCCACGCATCCCAGCCAGGGAATCATCCGCACCCGCAAGAGCCATTCCGGCTTCATCAACTGGCAGTGGATCGCCTCTCCCGCCGTGGTGAACGAAGTGAAGTACGGCATCAACTACTTCGGCTGGACCAATGACCCGGTAGTGAATTCGCTGGAAATGCGCTTCCCCGGCGGCATCACCATTGGCGGCGCGTACAACTTCCCGCAGATCTTTGATCAGATGACCAACCAGGTGCGCGACGACCTGTACTGGTTGAAGGGCACGCACTCCATCAAGGTGGGCGCCGAGTATCTATCAAACAACCACAGCGGCTACTTCCAACAGAACATCCGCGGCCTCGCCAACCCGATTTCCGCCACGCCCAACCTGGTGACGACGTTCCCGGTGTGGAATGATCCGGCCACCTGGAACCTGAACGCCGTGTCACCGCTGGTATCCACCTACACGCAGGGTTTCGGCAATTTTCTGTTCTCCATCCCGCGTAACATCGTCGGCTTCTGGATGCAGGACGATTGGAAGGCCACGCGGCGGCTGACCTTCAACCTGGGCCTCCGCTACGACAACGACCTGGGCATCTGGTCCACACCCGCGCTGAAGAGCGGCGTCATCCCGACGCGCGGCGGCGATAACAACAACATCTCACCTCGCGTGGGCTTTGCCTGGGACGTGACCGGCAGCCGCAAGACGGTGATCCGTGGCGGCGCGGGGCTCTACTTCGCCGACATCCAGGCCAACCAGGTGATCAACCAGTCCATCTTCAATGGCGAAAGTTCCCTGCAGGTGTCGGTAAGCCGGGCCGGTAACCAAGGCGTCGACCTCAACCGGCCATTTGGCAGCACCACCGGCGATGATTTCTTGAGCGGCAAGGTGCCAGTGCTAACCCAGAACCTGCAGCTACTGGGTCAGCCCGCCATCACACCCTATTCCTTCCAGGCCTCCATGGGCATGGAGCGGACCCTGGGCAAGGACTGGACGTTCTCCGGCGACTTTGTCTACTGGCGCGTCTACCGCGAATGGATCCGCACCGACGGCAACCTCCGCTTCAACCCGGCCACCGGCTTCAACGCCAACCCGAATACCGCTGGCCGGCCGGATTCGCGCTTTGCTCCGGTGCAACTGTTCGTGACGCCCACGGGCGTGGGTGCGATCTACTACGGCTTCCAGATGGAAGTGCAGCGGCGCTTTGGGTCGCGTTACCAGACGGGCCTGTCCTATACGGTTGCTAAGCTCCGTGATTCGTCCACCGGGCCGTTCTTCTACCCGAACAATCAGTATGACCTGGCTGACGAGTGGGGTCCGTCGCTCGACGATCAGCGGCATACGCTGAACTTCAACGGCAGCGTGAACCTGCCGTGGGGCATCCAGTCCAGCTTGTTCTATCACTACGGCTCCGGCGCCGCGTTTTCGTCGCTGAGCCCCACCAATCCGTTCAGCTTTACGGGCACGAATTCGCGCACGTTCCTC
>JBIKMK010000729.1:0-2714 GCA_044359315.1 Bryobacteraceae bacterium
CGCAAACCAGCTTTCGACGCGGCGCTGCATTTGAACGCCTGTGGTGAACGGATCCACCCAGCGCAGCAGCACCGTGGCCGCCACCAGCAAGAGATAGGCCCCGGCAATGGACAGCAATAGCCCCGCCAGCAGGCGCCGCCCAGTCAAAGCGCTTCGCCAACTGGATACACGAGGGGCGGCGGAGCGGACCATTATGCTGCGGAAGCCGTCCCGGAATAGCGTTCCCGCTGGGCCAGGGCCAGGTCATAGCTGCGGCGCAGCAAGGCGATGGCCGTGGTGATGTCATCCGGTGCACGCAGATGCCGGCTGATCCATCCGGTCTCGGGCAAGTAGTGATGTTTGTCCGCCAATCCCGATCCCACCACTTCATCCCGGACAACCTTCGGGAACGGGATGTCCACCAAGTGGTTGCCGTGGATGTGTCCCAATTCACGTTTCCCCACCCGGAATTCAATCCCACCGAAGCGGTGGGGGGCTACGGAAACATCAGGCCATTCCATCACGGCAGCCTGGATGGTCCGCTGTGCTTGATCGAGTTTCATTATTTCGTTGGATGCGCCTGAACCCTCTTAGGACTCCGGCGCTCCGGCTGAAGTCACCGCCGCTTGTCGACGTTCCGCATCGCCTTGTGGATCGACTTCCACTTTGCTTTGCGGGCCAGCATCTGGTGGATGTCGGTTTGCACCGCCAGATGCTCCGCCTCCTTGCGCAGCTTGTGAAGGCTGCCCAGGCGCTCCGGATCAAGCAAGCCGTCGGCCACCGCCTGACGCACCGCACAGCCCGGTTCGTTTGAGTGCAAGCAATCAGAGAAGCGGCACTGCGCCGCCCAATGCTCGACATCGCCGAAGGTGGCGTTGACGCTCTCCTCGGAGGCCCACAGCTGGAGTTCCCGCATGCCGGGCGTATCGACTAGGAACGCGCCGCCCGGTAGCTCCACCAGTTCGCGATGCGTAGTGGTGTGGCGGCCCTTGGAATCAGCTTCGCGGACCTCCCGCGTCGCCATCCGTTGCTCACCCAGCAGAACATTAGTCAGCGTCGACTTGCCTGCGCCCGAGGAGCCTAGCAACACGGCGGTGACGCCCGGCGTCAGATAGCGCCACACCTCGTCGATGCCTTGCCCGCTGGGAGCAGCAATCGCGCAGACATCGCGGCCCTCCACCACCGCACACGCCGCAGCTACTCGGCCTGCGACATCGGAAGCCAGGTCGGCTTTGGTCAGCAGCACCACGGGCCGCGCTCCGCTTTCCCGCGTCAACACCAAGTACCGCTCCAGCCGCCGCAGGCTGAAATCATGATCCATCGCCATCACCAGAAACGCGATGTCGACGTTGGCGGCAATCGGTTGTACCTCGACTCCGGACCCGGCCGCCTTGCGGGCAAACAGCGTCCGCCGCGGCGCAACGGCGACAATCTGCGTTTCCCGGAGTTCCACCCAATCGCCCACGCAGGGGCGCACACCATCAAAGCTACCGGCCAGGGTCACCGGCTGATCGCCCACCAACCACACACCACGATGGTGTGCTGTAATTCTGAAATTCAAGGGAGTCTCGCTTTCATGAAGGACCAGTCTGCAAATGCAGACACGTCCGGCGCGAGGGGCCGAAGAGAGAAAGCGCTTGACGTCCGGGCACCGGAACCGGCGTAGCAAGCGGCCTAAGCGATGACAGTGATAGCCAAGTCACGAAGATAGCTCACCCCCGCCCCCTTCAGCAAGTGGACTATTGAAACGCGGGGCCCAAGACGCTACGCTGACACCCATGAGATTGCTGCTGGCGGCTTGCTGCGCGACGGGCTGGATCATGGCGCAGGAAGTGACCGGCTCCATCGTGGGTACCGTCACGGACAAGACCGGCCTGCCTGTCGCGAACGCCAAGATCACCATTTCCGCCATCGACCAGGCGGTGAACCGCGCCTACCAGACCAATGCCGAAGGCAATTACGCCGCCACGCTGCTGAGCATCGGGCGCTATTCGATCCGCGCCGAGGCTCCGGGCTTCAAGGCGGCCCTGCGCAGCGGGTTGGACCTGCACGCCTCCGACAAGCTGACGGCCAACTTCTCGCTCGAAGTCGGCGACACGGCCACCACCGTCGAAGTGGTGGGCGAATCTGTAGCCACCGTGGAACTACAATCGGCCACTTCAGCCGGACTGATCTCGGGCGTCGAGGTGAAGGAACTGGCGCTGAACAATCGCAACTACATCCAGCTGATCTCCCTGATGCCGGGCGTCACCAACAATTCGCCCACCGACGAAGTCTACATCGGCACCACCAATCCAACGGGGTCCACCAACACGATCCCGTTCTCACTGAATGGCGGCCGGACCAGTGGCAACAACTTTATGGTGGACGGTGCCGACAATGTCGACCGTGGCTCAAATCTGACCTTGCTCAACTATCCTTCCGTGGATGCGATTGCCGAATTCAAGGCTCTGCGCGGGCAGTACTCAGCGGAGTTTGGACGCGGCGCGGCGGGCATGATCAATGTGATCACCAAATCGGGGACCGCCAAGTTCCACGGCTCCGCCTATGAGTTCTTCCGCAATGATGTGCTGTCGGCCAATACTTACTTCAACAACGCCCGCCGCATTGCCCGGCCGCCGTTGCGCTACAACAACTTTGGCTACACCATCGGCGGCCCGGTGCCTTTTCTGGGTACGCGGAAAAGCGACCGCAACAAGACGTTCTTTTTCTGGTCTCACGAGTTTCGCCGCGTG
>JBIKMK010000731.1:0-2712 GCA_044359315.1 Bryobacteraceae bacterium
CATCAAGCGCAACCGGACCTTCTTCTTTGCCGACTACGAAGGCTACCGGGAAGTGTTTGGCGACAGCCAATTGGTGACCGTCCCCACCGCCGCCATGAAGAATGGAGACTTCCGCGGTGTCACACCGAACGGTGTGTTCGACCCGCTGACGACGCGGGCGAATCCCGCCGGTGGAGCCGCTATCCGGGACCGGTTTCCCAACGACGTGATTCCCGCCAGCCGGTTCGATGCCATTGGAGCTGGCCTGGTGCGGATGTGGCCTGATCCGCAGCGCTCCGCCTTGGTCAACAATTTTGTCGCCAATCCGGTCAAGCGGTCCAGCCTGCACCGCGCCGATGGCCGCATTGATCACCAGTTGACCGGCAAGGACACGCTGTTTTTCCGCTACTCCATCGACAAGAGCATCATCGTGATGCCCGATACGTTCGACAAGAACATCGGTGGCAACGAAGGCAGCTTTGCCGGAAACAACAACGTTACCGGCCGGAATATTGCCGCCTCCTGGACGCGCGGCTTCACGCCCCAAACCATCGGCGATTTCCGCTATGGCTACACGCAGTTCAATAGTGGGCTGATGCCGACCCAGTTGACCAACCCGCTGTGGGGCCGCATTCCGGGGCGCGCCACCAATGATCCGTTTCAGCCGTCGGCCCCCATTGTCGGCACGGCGGGCTACGCCGGATTGGGCAATACGCGCTCCGCCCCGTTGATCCGCGATCAGAAGATGCATGAGTTGATCGCCAACATCTCGACGCTGAAGGGCACGCACAACCTGAAGTACGGCGTGGACCTCCGCTTCCGCACCGCGGGTGAAACCGCCTCGCCTCCCGGTGAGAGCGCCTTCGGCCGCTGGAACTTCGACCCGGCTTATTCACGCAACCCCGCCGCCCCGGGCGGCACCGGAGACACGATCGCCACCATGCTGATGGGCTACCCCATTGCGTTGCGGCGCGACGTTTTCGTCAATGGGTCCGCCACGCTGAATACCAATGAATTGAACTTCTACATTCGTGATGAGTGGCGTGTCAATTCGAAGCTCACCTTGAATCTGGGGCTCCACTATGAGGTCAATACTCCGTTCGTCGAGAGGAAGGATCAGTGGGTGAACTTCGATCCCACCTCCGGACGGCAGCTGGTGGCGGGCGTCAACGGTGTTTCCCGTACCGGCAACATCAATACTGACTGGAAGGCCTGGGGGCCGCGGGTCAGCTTTGCCTACTCGATCAACAAAAAGACTGTTCTGCGCGGCGGCTACGGCCTGTTCTATGAGCCGCAAGGCAACAATGCCACCAACATCCGGCAGTTCCGCCAGCCGCCCTTTGGCTTTGTCGTCAACCAGCCCTTTAGCGGAAACGACATTCCGGCGGTCACAACGTCGCAGGGATTCCCGACATCGACCGCCGTGCCCGACCTGACGCGCACGCCCACCTTGTATGCGTTGCGCGGCGTCACGCCCAACTTCCGGAACGGACAGATGCAACAACTGAACATCAGCGCCCAACGAGAGATCGGCAAGGACATGGTGATGACCGTGGGGTTTGTCGGCTCGGCCGGCGCACTGCTGAGCTGGGCGCGTAACATCAACCAGCCTGACCCCGGCGCGGGTGCCATTGACCCGCGGCGGCCCTACTTCCGCACGCTGCCGGGCGTCACCAACATTGCGAGGCTCGAGAGTTCCGCCAATTCGGCCTACAGCTCACTGCAGGTGACGTTCGAGAAGCGTTACTCCAAGGGGCTGTACCTGCTGAGCAACTGGACTTGGGCCCACAGCTTGGACAATGTCGGTGGCGACGGTGGGGCCAATGGTCCCATTCCGCAGGATCCGCGCAACCGGCGCGGTGATTGGTCCAGCTCCAATGCGGACATGCGGCATCGGGTGAATTTGGCGGGCAGCTATCAGTTGCCGTTCGGCGGCAAGATGACTTCACCGATGCGGCACTTGGTTTCCAACTGGGAACTGGGCGGGTTGCTGGTGATGCAGAGCGGATTGCCCTTTACGGCGACGGTGGCGGGTTCGCCGTCCAATACCGGTGCCGGCTCGCGTGCCAATCCGGTCCCGGGCGCCGACCCCAAGGTCAGCGACCAGTCGATCAACCGCTGGTTCAACACCGCCGCCTTCACCACCCCCGCGGCCTTTACCTGGGGCACCCTGGGCCGGAACACGCTGCGTGGCCCGGGCATCTTCAACGTCGACATGTCGGCCTCCAAGAAGTTTGTGTTCCGCGAGTCGCGCAGTCTCCAGTTCCGCGCTGAGTTCTTCAATGGGTTGAACCATCCGCAGTTCGGATTGCCGGCGTCCACCATTGGGGTAGGCGGAGCAGGTACGATTACATCGACTCAGCGCGCCAATCGCCAGATCCAGTTTGCGCTGCGGTTCGGATTCTAGGAGCGGCCATGAAGATTCGCCAGATTGAAAGCTTCTCTGTGAAGCAGCCTAGCGATGGACGAACTTATTCGCTGATCAGGGTGACGACGGAAAGCGGACCGATCGGATGGGGTGAAGCCCCCTCTGTTTCGGCGCGGGACTTGAGCCTCGCGCAAGCGACCTGCGCGGGACAGGACGCCACCCGCTTTGAGGTGCTGCGGACCAAGTTGGAACATGTCGATGGGGGACTGCGCTCCGCCATCATCATGGCGGCGGTCGATATTGTCGGCCAGGTTTCCAAGGCACCGGCCTATCAGGTGATGGGCGGGCCGACACGGAACAAGGTG
>JBIKMK010000104.1:0-9763 GCA_044359315.1 Bryobacteraceae bacterium
TCGGCAAAATCGATGTCGAGGGTCAACAAAGTCCGGCCCTCACTTACGCAGGCGCGGAAGAGCGCTTCGTCACTTGCGCCGCTCAGGGATTCCTGTAGAACCGTCTCAGCGTCATGACCAGCGGCGCGAAGAAGATGGGCGGCGCGAGAGCCGAAGTTCTCATCCAACTTCCACTTCATGCGGCATTGCTGCCCGGCAAGTCAACAAACCGCTCGCGGCTCATCTCCGAACCATACGCAATGGCGGCCAACAGATCCTCCCGCTTTAGCTGCGGGTACTGTTCCAAGATCTCTTCCATCGAAGAGCCAGAAGCCAGAAAGTCCAGTAGCAGCGAAACCCAAATCCGCGTGCCGCGAATGCAGGGCTTTCCCGCGCAAACTTGTGGATCGACCGATATGCGGCGCAGGAGATTGTCCATTGCTAAGCAGTGTTCCTGAAACTCAGGATATCAATCGATCCATTTATTCTTCGGCGGCGCAGCTATTCTTCGGCGACGCAAGGGTTGGTGAGTTCGCCGATGCCTTCGATGAAGACGGTCATCACTTCACCGGGCTTCAGCCAGCGTGGGGGCTTGTGGCCCAGGCCGACGCCGGGAGGCGTGCCGGTGGAGATGACGTCGCCGGGTTCAAAGGTGAAGACCTTCGAGAGGTGTTCCACCAGTTCCGGGATGCCGAAGATCAGTTCTTTGGTGGAGGAGTCCTGCACCGTGACGCCGTCGATGCGGAGGCCGATGCGGAGGTTGTGCGGGTCGGCGATTTCGTCGGCCGTCACAATCCAGGGGCCCATCGGGCAGAAGGTGTCAAACGTCTTGCCCATGATCCACTGGCTGGTCTGCAACTGCCAGTCGCGCGCGGAAACGTCGTTGACGATGGTGTAGCCGAACACGTAGTCCATCGCATTTTCTTTCGAGACGTGGCGGCCGGGCTTGCCCAGAATCACGGCGAACTCGGCTTCATAGTCCGGCTTCTCGGAGTTCTTGGGCAGCACGACATCTTCGCCGGGGGCGATGACGCTGTTGGGGAACTTGTTGAATACCACCGGGATGGTGGGGATGGCCATGCCGGATTCAATGGCGTGATCGCGATAGTTCAATCCGATGCAAACCACCTTGGGGGGGCGCGGAATGGGCGCGTGCAGCTTCACGGCGCTCAGCGCCACCGGCGTGCCTTTGTTGGCGGCCGCGATGGCCGACTGGCCGGCGGCGATGGCCCCGCACATGTCGGCAAAACCTAAAACCGGGACCACCTGATCGCCTTCGACAATACCGACCGAGGGCGCGGATCCGTTGAGAGAAAACGTGACAAGCTTCATGGTGACGCCCACGAGTTTATCAAAGACGCCGCCGCCCGGGAGGCTTCCGGCTCACGGGGTGGCAGGGGTAGCCGATAATTTCCTTGAAGTATCTGCTGGGAGGGCGTAATCTTTCTTAACAGAAGGGTCGTTTCATTACTCGGAGGGAATGAAGCGTCCAGCTGATCTTTCAGGTCCCCGGTCGGACCGGATCCACCGCCCCCCAAGTGTTGGGCGATTGGTGGGATAGCATGGATGCGGGTTTCAGGGCCATGGGGAAACCAACAAGCGGTTCCAATCAACAACGAATTGTTGCCGGCGGCCGGACGGGCGCACGCCGGACGGTGAGCGTGGCGCGAACGGTGGCGCTGGGGATGCTGCTGCTAGCCGGAAGCGGGTTGCAGCTGCCGGCGCAAGCGCTGATGGGCGGCCAGGGCCGGGGGCCTTCGATTGTCCTGTTTTCGAATGACCGGGCGGTGCTGGAAGCCGGTGATCCGCGCAAGGATCTGCCCTGCGCCGTCACCCACGAAAAGCCGGTGCTGGGCTTTGACCTGAAGTTTCACGCTTCCTTTGACGTCAGCGTGCCGCTGGCGGAGCTTTCCGGATCGGAGAATCTGCTGACGATCGTCTTTCGTGTGATTCCGGAAGCCGAGAAAGACGAACCACGGTATTTCACCCAAAAGATTCGGGTGCCGTCGATTGCGGATGACGCCAAGGGCGAAGCCTTCCTGCAGGGCGGCTTTGAGCTGGGCGAAGGCAAGTACCACATCGACTGGCTGATCCGGGATCGCAGCGAGCGCGTCTGCTCCTCTTACTGGGACGTGGATGCCGCGCTCGCTTCAAAGGACAAGCAGATCAACATGATGCTGGGCCCGAACGCCGTGCAGGCCTCGGAGTTTGAGCAGTTTCGCGAAGAGCCGCCAGTGGAACGCAACCCGGACAGCCCGCTAAGCGTCAAGGTATTAGTGAATTTTGCTCCCCAAAACTCGCGTTCCGCCACTTTGCAGCCCGTCGATGTCAGTGCGCTGGTGTCGATTCTGCGGACGATTGCCCGGGATCCGCGGATTGGCAAATTCTCCTTGGTAGCGTTCAACATGCAGGACCAGAAAGTGCTCTACCGGCAGGAAGACAGTGACAAGATCGACTTCCCATCCATCGGCAAAGCCTTGGCGGCGTTGAAGTTGGGCACAGTGGACCTGGGCAAGCTGGCCCACAAGCACAGTGACACGGAGTTTCTGGCCGGTTTGCTGCGTGAAGAGTTGAAGTGCGACAAGCCGCCGGATGCACTGATCTTTGCCGGGCCCAAGGCGATGTTGGACGAGAATGTGTCACACGATGCACTCCGGGAAGTGGGAGAGATTCACTACCCGATTTTTTACATGAACTACAGTCTTTCACCCCAGCAGGTGCCTTGGCGCGATTCGATCAGCCATGCGATCAAGCATTTCCATGGTACGGAGTACACCATCAGCCGCCCGCGCGACCTGTGGTACGCTGTCAGTGAAATGGTGTCCCGGGTGGCCAAGTCCCGCCCTGTCCGGCGGGCGCAAGTGCAGGGGGTACAATAACTTGGCGACCGTACGTGGAATGCTTCTGACGGGCTTGGCGCTGGCCGTTGCCGCACCTGCCTGGGCCCAGCAAACGCCAACGTATCTGGCACCCTGGGTCCGTTCGCCCATGGCCGTGGTGGAGCGGATGCTGGAGTTGGCTAAGGTGAAGCCAGGTGAGACGGTTTTTGACCTGGGTTCCGGCGATGGGCGAGTCTTGATCGCCGCCGTCAATAAATTTCAGGCCAAGGGCATGGGTGTGGAACTCTCTCAGCGGCTGGTGAAGCTGAGTGAAGATAACATCCAAAAGGAAGGCCTGGAAGGCAAGATCCAGGTGATCCACGGCAACATGCTGGAAGTGGACATCAGCAAGGCCGATGTGGTGACGATGTACCTGGTGCGGGACGCCAACGACATGCTGCGGCCGAAGTTGGAGCGGTCCTTGAAGCCGGGCGCGCGAGTGGTCTCGCATGATTTTGAAGTGCGTGGATGGAAGCCCGCATACGTGGATAAGGGTGCCGGCGGTGGCAAAGGCCGCCCGCATGCCATCTACGTGTACGAGATGCCCCAGCAGTCCAAGTAGTTCTGGATGGTTGATCAATCAAGCACCTTGGCGGTGCAACCAGATGGGAAGCGTTTTGATGTGGTGGGCGTTGGCCTCAACGCCACCGACACGCTGATCCTGCTACCGAAGTTCCCGGCCTACGCCGGCAAAGAGCCTTTTCGGGAAGAGATGCTGAGCCCGGGCGGCCAAGTGGCGAGCGCCATGGTCAGCTGCGCGCGGCTTGGCCTGCGGGTGAAGTACATCGGCACGGTGGGCGACGACCTGCGGGGCGAAGTCCAGCTGCAAAGTCTCCTTGAATCCGGAATCGATATCTCGGACGTCTATGTCCGCCAGAACTGTCCGAACCAGACCGCCTACATTCTCATCGATGAGGCGACTGGCGAGCGCACCGTCCTGTGGCAGCGTCAGGATTGTCTGCGCCTGAAGCCCGAAGACATCCGGCCGGAGATGATTCTGGAGTCGCGCCTTCTGCACATTGATGGCCATGACACGCCGGCGGTGGCTCGCGCGGCCGCCATTGCCCGTGAAGCGGGTATTCCGGTGACGGTGGACGTCGATACCATCTATCACGGCTTTGAGGATGTCCTGCGCCACGTCGATTATCTGGTCACCTCCAGTGAGTTCCCGACGCGTTGGACTAATGAAGCGGACCCCTTTAAGGCGCTGGAGCGGATCCAGAAGGAGTTCGGCATGCGCGTGGCGGCAATGACGCTGGGCTCCCAGGGGTCGCTGGCGCTGCTGGACGGGCGGTTCCACTACTCACCCGCGTTTGTCGTCAACTGCCTGGATACGACCGGTGCGGGCGATGTCTTCCACGGAGCATTCTGCTATGGCGTGCTGGCGGGCTGGGACATCGGACGGACGTTGACATTCTCCAATGCGCTGGCCGCCCTGAACTGCACGGCCCTGGGTGCTCGCGGCCGGTTGGCACCGGCGGATGAGGCTTTCAAGCTGATCGCTCGCGGTGAACGCCGCTCGCATCGCGACTACGAAGCGTACCGGGTGGACGATGCTCCGCTCAGCTAGCCCACCCCGCCTATGATCCCGCTACGCGACCTGAACCGGAGCTATACAACGCCCTTGGTGACGTTGGCGATCATTGCCATCAACGTCGCGGTCTTCCTCTATCAGGTGACGCTCGATCCCTTTTCCGGCAACCACTTCATCATGGAATACGGCCTGGTTCCGGCGCGGTTCCACTTCAGCGCTCTGGTGACGTCGATGTTTCTGCACGGTGGCTGGCTGCACCTGATCGGCAATATGTGGTTCCTCTGGATCTACGGCGACAACATCGAGGATGTGTTGGGCCGGTGGCAGTATCTGTTCTTCTACCTGGCTTGCGGCATCCTGGCGATGGCATCGCAGATGGCGGTGGCCCCATTTTCCCGGATCCCCAATGTCGGCGCCAGCGGAGCGATTGCCGGCGTAATGGGCGCCTATCTGGTGAAGTTTCCTCATGCCCGGATTGTGACGCTTTTCTGGTTTGGGCTAATCTTCACGCTGGATGTTCCGGCGGTGTTGATTTTGGCCTACTGGTTCATCCTGCAACTGTTTAGTGGGGTGGGGTCCGTGGCCGAGGCCAGTGTCCGGGGCGGCGTGGCCTGGTTTGCGCACATCGGCGGTTTCATCGCGGGCATCGTGCTGATCCTGATCATGCGGACGCGGCAGCCGCACTTGCGGCGGGCCGATTTGAACTGGTAGTTTCTCGTTCGCCTGGGCAGATCACGCCCCGGACCGGGAAAGCGCGACAATAGAACATCCGTGGCCCTGGCCGGGGAATCTGAACGAATCAAACCATATGTGGCGACTCCCCACCATCTACTCTGAAGAACTGCCGGCCGTTGACGTTTTGGCCATCGCCGCGCATCCCAGCAACATTGAACAGACCTGCGGCGGCACCCTGCTGAAGATGGCCGAGAAGGGCTACCGCACCGGCGCTCTGGACCTGACGCAGGGCGAAATGGGCACGCGCGGCACGCCGGAGCAGCGGATGGAAGAAGGCGACATCGCCGCCAAGCATCTGCAATTGACCTGGCGCGGCAACATGGCCCTCCCCGATGCGCGCCTCGAAAACTCACTGCCCGGCCGGATGACGTTGGCCGGAGAGATCCGGCGTCTGCGGCCGCGAGTCGTCATCATCCCCTATTGGGAAGCCCGCCACCCGGATCACTACAACGCCTCGACGCTCTGCTATGAGGCGTGCTTTCTGGCCGGTCTGGCCAAGCTCGACGACAACCTGCCCCCGCACCGGCCCAGCAAAGTGATCTATGCCGCGCAGTACGCCAACGTCACCCCTAGCTTTGTGGTCGACATCACGCGCGAGTTCGACCGGCGCATGGATGCACTGCTGAGCTACCAGTCACAATACGGTGCCTCCAGCGAAGCCCCGGAACTGTTTCCCTCAACCTCGGAACTGCGCGACCGCCTGGCCGCCGTCGCCCGCTACTACGGCGGCCTCATCGGCGCCAAGTATGGCGAAGCGTTTGTCGTCAAAGAGACGATGGCCGTCGATGATGTAGTGTCGATGGGCGTGCGCAGCTTTTAGCGCACCCGCCTAGCCCCATGCGTCAGCTTGGGGCTTCTCCCACACCCCGCCGCAGCCCCAACTCACGCAGCATGAGGCTGATCACCTGATCTTATTCGGCAGCCGGTGCAACGGGTGAAACGTGTGCTCCACACGGTCGCCCTTCACCGCACACACCCGCACGCCTGACCCCTCCGGGCTCAGCGGCATGCCGACGGGGCCGTTCACCACCATCTCGATCCCCGCATCCTCGGCGCGGTAGCCGCGGTGGGTGTGTCCGGCGAAGGCTTGCTTGACGCCATACTTCCGCAGCAGCGCCATGTAGTCTTCTCGGACAGCCAGCGGCAGATTGAAGTAGCCATCCGGTTCCGCCACCTTCATCGTGAACCACGGATGGTGCTGGAACAGAATGATCGGCTTGGCACCGGCGGCGCGGAGGCTGGCGAGCTCGGTGTCCAGCCACGCCCGCTGCTTCGCCACCTCCGCCGTCACGGCGCCCGGCGTGTGGATGATCGTCGTGTTGATGACGACCCCGGCGAACTCGCCTTGGCGGAAGGAATACCAGTCCCGCCCGAACGTCTTGCGGTAGAAGGCCAACGTGTCAGGCGTGGGCGCGTTGCCGATGTCGTGATTGCCGGGCAGGTCGTAGACCGGGATGCTGCCCGCGATCAGCTTCTTGATGCGGAGATATTCGGCGATCTGCGCCGCGTCGCCGGGCTTGTTCACTAGGTCGCCGGTGATGACGACGAAATCGGGCTTCCAGCGGTTCACCGTGGCGACGGCGAATTCGAAGTTGGCGGTCTCCTGGGCGAACTCCTTGTCGCCGGTATGCATGCCGAACTGGGGGTCAGTGATCTGGACGAAAACCATGGTGGAACTTATTGTCGCCTATCGGTGTCAAAATACGGTGAGAGAACCAGCGTGGCCGATTATTCGCCAGGGTACCCGATCACCGGAAGTCTGGAACGCGACAGTGGCTTTGCCACTGCCGACGAGCGGCTGGCCGAAGCGCTGCGCGATGGTTCTGAAGAAGCATTTGAGGCCCTGATCCAGCAATACCAGCACCCGGTCCACAATCTCGTTTACCGCTTGCTGGACGATCCCGGCGAAGCGCCGGATGTGTTGCAGGAAGTCTTCCTGAAGGTGTTCCGCAAGATCAGCCTGTTCCGCCACCAGTCCAGCCTGAAAACCTGGATTTACCGGATCGCCGTCAACGAAGCGTACAACCACCGCCGCTCCTTTGGCCGTCACCGCCGCCAGCAAGTGGGACTGGACGCATCCATCGATGAGGGGTTGAGCTATCAGGATGTGCTGGCCGACCCCTGCGAATCGCCCTTTGACCTGGTGGCCAGCCGTGAGACCCAGCAGCGGATTGAGGCGGCACTGCTGGAGATCAACCCCGTGTTCCGGGCCGCCGTCATTTTGCGGGATCTGGAAGAGTTGAGCTACGAAGAAATCGCCGATGTGTTGCAGGTGAACCTGGGCACGGTGAAATCGAGAATTCTGCGGGGCCGCGAAGCCCTGCGCCGTGTGTTGGCGGAATCGCCAGGCCAGCCCCTAACCGGGGTGCTGCGCCGGGCCTGAAGCATTGAGAATCATGAAAAAGACCGGCTACCAGTTCGAGTCGCAACCCGTGAATGCTCCTGGAGTAGTGACCTGCCGTGACGTCCGCCGGCAGGCATTGGAATATGTCGATGGCCTGTTGGCGCCGGAACCATCCACCCGGATCCGGCAACATCTGGCGGGCTGCCCGGACTGCGCCGCACGCCTGGAACACGCGGCGTCCACGCGATCCGCGCTGAGGACCTTGCCGCGGCGGCTGGCCCCCATCGACCTGACGACCTCCCTGCGTGTGATCGCTTCGCGCGAACTGGCCCGTCAGCGCCGCTGGCGCGGCATGGCACAAGCCTGCGCCAGCCTCACCACGGACCTGAAGCTCTGGTTCAACAACCTGTGGCGGCCCATCGCGCTGCCGTTCGCCGGCGGCCTGATGACGTCGTCCCTGCTGTTCAGCATGATCGTCTCGTCCTACCCGCTGCGCGGCCATTCGCTCGACAACGATGACGTGCCGACGGTGCTCTACACCGAGGCGACGTTTAAGAGCATGGTTCCGATCGAGTTCTCCGACGACGACCTGATTGTCGAACTAATGGTGGGCGACGAAGGCCGCGTCCTGGACTACCGCATCGTCGGCGGCGGCAGTGCAGGGGACCCCAAGATGCGCACCGCCATGACCAACCTAATGCTCTTCAGCGAATTCCGCCCCGCCACCGCCTTCGGCCAACCGGTCCACGGCCGCATCCGCGTCAGCTTCCGGCGCGGGCATATTGACGTGCGGGGGTAGGGGCCAGCTGGACTCTTGATCTGCGCCTTTCCCGCGCGTGAGGGGCCACTGGTGGGTTTAAGCTCTGGTGGGTTGAAGCTAAAGCAAGTCAGCTACTTGAGGCATTTGACGGTTTGCCAGCGGAAGACCAACGCGCCTTTACGGCTGAATTTCTCCGCCGCGCCATCCCATTCGATTCAGGTCCGCTTGGTGATGAGGAAACGGCCCGCGCCGCCGACGAAATCTTCAGCATGCTCGACGCGGAAGAGGCGCACGAGGATGACGCCCCTTCGCGGTGAGGTTTGGCTGTGGGACCTCGGCATGGCCGAGAAAGTCGGGCCCGCTCTCGTCGTCAGCGCGGTTTTGGACATCGTGATCGGGCTTTGATTACTGCCGTACCCCACACGACTAGTTTGCGTGGGTCGGAATTTGAGATCGCCGTTCCGGTCGGCTTCTTGAAACCCGGTGCGTTCCTGGTGCAGAACGTAGCGACGTATCCCGCCGTCAGGGCCATCAGCAAGCTCGGCGTGTTGAGGAAGGAGCAATTTGATCTTGTTGGTGAGGGCTTGCTCCGGTGGCTGGGGTATTGACACCTCTCGCTCGCGGCAGGGTTCCGAGCAAGATCGCGTTTGCCTGGACTGCTGGCCGCCTCACCAGCAGTCCAGGCAAGGGCTCGATGTTTGGTTGGCTCTAAACTGTCAGTAAACTCTTGGCTGGCGACTACTGGCGAATGCCTTCGATGTCTTACTCAGCTCTTGGCCGCACTGATCAAGTCGGCGGGTTCGTCCGGGAGGGGGCCGTGAATATCGATCTGGAATTTCGCTGCCAGGGCCATCAGCTTGGCCATGTCGGGTGGAGAGGGCGGATCCTCGATCGGCGTCGCCTGTTCCAGCAAGAAGTGTTCAAAGCCGCCGGGAGCGCACAGAATCAGCATTGCGGCGGGGGCGCTGCCGACAACCTTGAATCCGTGCGGAATTTCCCGGGGCCCGAAAACGTACGTGCCCGCTCCCGCCTTCAGCCACTTGCCATCGCAGACAAAGGCCAATTCGCCTTCGAGGACGTAGAACGCTTCGTCTTCGCGATGGTGCGTGTGGTAGGGCGTGGCAAATCCGGGCGGCATCATCCAGTGCTCCATCAGCCCAAACGCTCCACGGGTCGTTTCCCCCGTGGACCGCATGACGGTGGGTAGCCCCAGAAAGCGGAAAGCTGAATCTTCTCTTGTGTTCAAGTAGGGCGCTTGCAAACCTTCGATCATGTCCGTTCTCCTTTAGTTTTCGCGCGGCTCTGCGCGTGACACCGAATGTGGTACGGGCCACTCGGCCGTTCCACATGAAATTCAATGGTGGCTGATGAACTGAATGCCGTGGCACTGAACGACGCCGACCGGGTGTAGCGGATCAGTTCCGGCAACGCTCGCGAATTGGAAGTTTGTCCTACTGTCCCGGAGGGATGCGGGCCGTGTGGCGAGAGGTGAGCTTCCACTCCTTGCCCATCTTCACCCACACCATCATCAT
>JBIKMK010000732.1:0-2707 GCA_044359315.1 Bryobacteraceae bacterium
CCACCGTACAGTGATTCAGAGATCATTCGTGTTTTTACTCACGGCCGGTGACTGCGCTTCGGCGCTTGTTTATCCACCACCTCAGTCGCGCCCCCATGGCGCCCCCTCGTAAGGAGTCTCACCCCACTATGGACGAAGACCGTAAGTACCGGCACAATGGCTATCAGGATTCTGATCGCAGCCAGCGGCCGGATCGTCCCCGCCCCACCGGGCCGCGCCCCCCGCTTGATGTAACTGGCCCGCGCTTGCCGCGGCTGGTGCAATCAGTTACCGCTTCGCGTTGCTATGCCTGTGGCTCCACGCTGGCGCACGGTACTGATTTCAAGACCGAGTGCCCGAAGTGTCATGCGGCACTCCACTGCTGCAAACAGTGTTCGCACTTTGAACCGGCGACGCGCTTTCAATGCCGCAAGCCCATCACCGTGCGGATTGCGGTGAAGGATGCGCTGAATCAGTGCGAGCTGTTCTCGCCACGCGTCACCGTCGCACGCGATGCCAACGCCGCACCGCCGCCGATCTCGGTGAACGTCGCCGCCCCCCGCACGGCTAGCGACGCGCGCTCCGCGTTTGAAAGCCTCTTCAAAAAATGAGGATCGCGGAACTCGCCGGTCTGCGCCAGTTCACGGTGCGTGATGGCGCACGCCCGGACGCTCCGCCGCCTGGCTGGGTGCAGGTACAGGTCCGTTATGCCGGTATTTGCGGCTCCGACATTCACTACTTCTCGGAAGGCGGCGTCGGCCCGGCCAAGTGTAGCTACCCCCAGATCCTGGGCCACGAGCCCACCGGCATCATCACCCAACTCGGGCCCGGTGTCTCGGGCTGGCAAGTGGGGGACCCGGTGCTGTGCGAACCGGCCATCTATTGCTACCACTGCGAATTTTGCCTCTCCGGCCGCCACAACGTTTGTTCCAACATACGTTTTATGTCGACCCCGGTGGAACCCGGCTACTTCCGCGATCTCGTCAATGTTCCGGCCATCAATCTGATGGCTCCCCCCAAGGGCGTGGGCCTGGCCGAGGCCGTGCTGTTTGAGCCACTGGCCATCGTGCTCCATTCGATGACCTTCGCCGCCCCCAGCCTGGGGGATACCGCGCTGGTCTATGGCGCAGGGCCGATTGGCCTGTTGACCGTCGCCGTGCTGAAGATGTCGGGCGTCAGCCGCATCTGGTGCGTGGACCCCGTGGCCCACCGCCGCGACATGGCCCGTACGCTCGGCGCCGACGTGGTGTTCGACCCGAGCCAAGTGGACGTGGTGAAGACCATCCTCCACGACACCGGCCAGCGCGGCGTCGATATCGCGATCGACTGCGCCACGCCCGATCCCGCGCTTGGTTGCGACACCATCAATGAGTGCATCCGCGCCGCCCGCAACGCCGGTCGCGTCATCATTACGGGCATCCCCGGAGTGCTCAGCTATCCGCTGGACATCCACGCCCTGCGCGTCAAGGAACTCTACTTCTACACCGTCCGCCGCTCCAATCACGAAACCGCCGCCGGAGTCCGCTTGCTGGAGCAGTACCCTGCCCTGCTCGGCCCCGTGGTCACCCACCAGCGCCCAGTCGAGCAGATCAACGACACCTTCCTGATGGTGGAACACTACCAGGATCGCGTCGGCAAAGCCGTCGTCTCCTTCGACTAGCGCCTTTCGTAAAACGGTTGGCACAGGCTGTCACGGCTGCAACCAACAGCGCCCGCGCTGGCGGCGCGTTGTTTTACTTATTCACCGACAAGCTTCGCCTTCAAGCCAACGTGGAGAATCTGACCAACCGCCGCTACTTCCTCAACGCCCACACCCACACCAACATCAGCCCCGGCTCCCCGCGCGTGCTCCGAATCGGGTTGACGATGCGGTTCTAAGCCGCGCACGTCCCGCATGGGGCTGCTTCAGCTGCGTGACCAAGTCCTCAGCCTGAAGAGGCATGGGCCTGTTCGGCCAACTATCGCCGCCGGTAAAGCAGATAGGCTGCTGCGGCGGCCAAGGCCAGTAAGCCTGAGCCCATCACTGGTTCGCCCAGGATCAGCTTCCCGGTGCCAAACAGCGACGTGTAGATCAGTCCGCAACCCAGCAGCCAGTCCACCAGGCCCGCGCCCGCGTCGTCGGCGGTCTCCACCGGGCCCGCCACCTTGGCCACGGGACCCCAGCCCGCCTTCGAAGGCCGCACGCGCCGGTAGAACTCCACCAGCTTGTCCATCGGCTCCGGCTTGGTGAGAAACGTTACCGACAGCCACACCACAGTCGTGATCGTGACGGTGATGATCATGATCCAGGCAAAGTCCACTGGACGGTCGCTATCCATGCCCATGACAAGTTGCAGCACAATCGAGACCACCGCCGCGCACAGCATGGCGGAAATCTCGCTCCAGGCGTTGATCCGCCACCAGTACCAGCGCAGCATCAGCACGCCGCCCGTGCCCGCGCCGGTGGCCAGCAGCACCTTCCACGCCCCGGCAATCGAGGTGAGGTAGAAGGTGACAATGGCCGAGACGATGGTCAGCAGAATGGTCACCCACTGGCTGACCCAGACGTAGTGCTTTTCCGGCTCATCCGGCTTGTAGAAGCGGCGGTAAAAGTCGTTGACGATGTAGCTGGCACCCCAGTTCAGGTTGGTGCCGATGGTGGACATGTAGGCGGCGATGAAGCCCGCAAACATGAGACCCCGGAGGCTGGCGGGCAGATGGTCGATCATCACCAGTACGTAGCCAGACT
>JBIKMK010000733.1:0-2694 GCA_044359315.1 Bryobacteraceae bacterium
CCGGGTCCGCGTCACCAAGCGCATCAATGGCGAGACGCAGACGCTGGCCATCCATGGCCGCGGGCACTTTGTGGGCGAGATCTCCATGCTCACCGGCGCCCCGGCGATCGCCACCGCCACGGCGGTCGGTCCGACGCAAGCGGTCCGGATCGAGAATGCATCGTTTCGCAAATGGGCCGGCAGTGACGATCCACTGGCCAAGGTGGTCTTGAGTGCGATGTCGTCGCGCTCGCGGGAAGTGGAGGCCCACTCGCGCCAGCAGGAGAAACTGGCCGCGCTGGGCAAGCTTTCGGCAGGCCTGGCGCATGAACTGAACAACCCGGCCGCAGCCGCCAAGCGCGCCGCCAAGACACTGCACGATGTGCTGAATGAGCTCCGCATCGAATCGATCCGGCACGACCGGCGCTACACCGAGGCTCAGCGCGCCAAACTGCTGAGCATCGAAGCCGAGCTCTACGCGGGCCGCAATGCGGGCGAGTTGCTGGATGCGGTGGAGCGCAGCGATCGGGAAGACCAGATGGCCGAGTGGTTGGATGAGCACCAGTTGGAGAACCCCTGGGAGATGGCCCCCACGATTGTGGAGGCCGGGTTCACCATCAGTTGCCTGAATTCGATCTCCGCTGAACTCGACCAGCCCGCTCTGCACGGCGCGATCGGCTGGATGGAGAAGAGCCTCCGCGCGGCCAACCTGGCGGCGGAGTTGCAATCCGCCTGCACGCGCATCTCGGAACTGGTAGCGGCCATGAAGGACTACACCTACATGGACCGGGGCGACTTTCAGGAGACCGACGTCCATCGCGGCCTCGACAGTACGCTGGCCATCTTTGCGCCACGCTTGAAGCGGACGGCGGTCCGGCTGGAGCGTCGCTTTGCTCCGGACCTGCCGCTGATCTGCGCCCACCCCGGTGAACTCAACCAAGTCTGGACCAACCTGATCGACAACGCGCTGGATGCGCTGGATGGGAAAGGTACGCTGACCATCACCACCCGCCCGGAAGAGGGGGGCGTGGCCGTCGAGATCGCCGACAACGGCCCGGGCATTCCACCGGACGTGCTGTCCCGCGTGTTTGAGCCCTTCTTCACCACTAAAGCCGTGGGCCAAGGCACGGGGCTGGGCCTGGATATCGTCTACCGCATCATCCGTGCCCATCATGGCGGAGACGTGCAGGTGGCCTCCAAACCGGGCGATACTCGCTTTACGGTGCACCTGCCGTTCAATCCACCCAAGGAGATCTCCTAGATGTCCCGCCCACCTGTCTGTTCCCACCTGGATCAGATCCACGACGTAAAGCCCAACACCAAAGGCTGCGAGGAGTGCCTGAAAACGGGCGGCCGCTGGCTGCACCTGCGGCTGTGCAAGACCTGCGGCCATGTCGGCTGCTGCGATTCATCGCCTAACCAGCACGCCACCAAGCATTTCCATTCAACCAACCACCCCATCATGCAATCGATCGAGCCCGGCGAGCACTGGATGTGGTGCTTTGTTGATAAAGCCGGCTGGGAGTAGCTACTCTCCATCGCAGCATTGAGCAATCCGCAGGCTCGCGCCTGGCGTCTCGGAATTGGCGTTCCGAGGTTGCAGCTACTTCCCGAGCCGCGACCGCAAGGGAGCGGTGGGCAATGTCCATTTTGCGATTGAAAGTAGCTAGCCCCATGCGTGAGTGCCGGTCTAGCTGGCTTCAAGAAAAAGCCCCGCGCTCACGCACGAGGCTGGTCGAGCACACTAGCGCTTCGTCGCGTTGGCCGTGCCGGCGGCGGCGTTACGGTCGGATCAAATCGACGCCTGGCAGGGATCATCCCTTCAGTTTTGCCGCAGACGATCCGCGCCGGGGAACCGGCCATTACCTCGGAGGGAATTGCTCGTAGTGGCGTTACTCCGTTACGATCTTCTCATGGGTAAGCACTTCCTACTGGTCATCGCCTTGGCCACTCTGATGTCGCCGGCCGCCGGCGCAGCGTATCTCGAAGCGTTCGTCGATGTGCGCTCCACGGAATGGCCGTTCGGGAACGTCCAATTCTCGGACCAGAGTTCTACGCGACCGATTGCGGTTTCCCAGACGGATTATCTCTACTGGGGTTACGGTGGAGAATCCGGCGCGGCCGCGGGGGGCGACCCAGCGAATGCGACGACTTGGGCCCGCGCCTACGCTCGCGGCCAGTATGGGGTGCTTCAGTCGGCGACCGCCATCGTTCGCGCGTATCAGAACTACCAGGCACCAACGGCGACGCCGGGCCCAATCCCGTTCCCCATAAGAACGGAAGTGCGCGCCATTAACTTCATCCCGGAACTGGCGATCCTGGCCGGAGACGATGAGGACCTGACCTTTCTCGGGCCCGTATGCCGGGGGAACGCGTGTGGCTTTCCACAGCCTAGCCTTGTCCTGCAGCCGGGCGAGGGATTCGCAACTTGGGCGTTCTTCCAGGACAGCGCGGAAGGCCTGATGTCAACGCGGCTGATGACCGCAAGCCTCACCGTAAGGCTTTCGGCGGCAGGCTTCGAGGTTGTCGAGAACACTTGCAAATACCACATCACGTTTCCCAGCCGTCCATGCGAGCCGCTCCAAGGCTATTTGGTCCGCGATCAGCAGGGGCGGATGGGTGTTTGGTTCGATCCGCAGTTTCTGGTGGGCCCCAGCTACGACGTCCAGGGGCCGTTTCAACTGAGCTATGGCGCGGCCCTTACCGTGTCCGGAC
>JBIKMK010000734.1:0-2676 GCA_044359315.1 Bryobacteraceae bacterium
AAAAGAAGATCTACGACCAGGCGCTGGCCGATCTCAAAAAGGCCGGCGTCGAGATGAAGCCCGTCGCCATGACCGACGACGACGGCCGCAAACTCCGGTTCCTGCTGACTGCGGAGGCCGCGGCGGCATTCGACGACATCACCCGTGACGGCAAAGTGGCGCAACTGAAAGGGCAGAGCCCCAACGACTGGCCCAACACCTTCCGTAGTTCGCGGCTGATTCCGGCCGTCGAATACATTCGGGCGCAGCGTGGCCGGACGCTGCTCACCCGGAAAGTGGAAGCCTTCTTTGCCGATTGGGATTGCATCGTCATCCCGCCCATGGCCCTGCTGACCACCACCAACCTCACCGGACACCCCCAGGTGGTCATGAAGTGCGGCTTCGTGGATGGCATGCCCCGCAGCTTGAGTTTCCTGGGCAAGCTGTATGATGAGGCCACGCCGCTGCGGGTGGCGCTGGCTTATGAGCAGGTTACCCAGTGGCACCGGCAACACCCGCCGCTCAGCTAAGCCCTTTGGCTAGATATCCTTAATGTTGGGCGATACGGAAAGTTGAAACGTGCCGCCCCCGGCTCCCGTTTTCAGGATTAGGGGATTGTTTGATGAAAACTGTTTTGGCATTTGCCGGCGGAGCGGTGGTGGCGGTGACCGTGTTCCTCTTTGTCGGGAACTGGAGCCCCAGCCGGCCCAGCCTTACTCCTGCATCTTCGGCAGCTCCCGAACCGGCACCCTATGTGCCACCCGAGCCTGTCGTATCGGTGCCGCCTTCAGTTACGGCGGAGGAGTCGTCACCCCGCCCTCGCCCGGCTGCCCCCGCCCCTGCCCGCCCGGCTGAGCGCGCTCGCGCGGCCCGCGAACCTGAAAACAAGCCTTCCGCCAGCAAGCCCGCGGCCGCTACGGAACAACCCGTGGTGGTGGCCAGTTCCGGCGCGCCGACGTTCTCCACGGTACTGGCGGAGCCCCCCGCATCCACCGCCAAGCCGGCCCCCAGTGCCTCGCCCCAATCCGTGCCGGAAGCGGCGCCGGAGCGGCCCCAGTTGATGCGGCCGGATGCCGTCGAGATCAAGCGGGCAAAAGAGGAGCGCAAGCCCGAAACAGTCACCATCCCAGTGGGAACCGTGCTGACCGTCCGCACCAACCAGCCGCTCTCCTCGGACCGCAATCAAGAGGGAGAATCGTTCGCCGCCGTTCTCGATGCGCCGCTGGTGGTGAATGGAATGGTGATCGCCGAAAAGGGTTCAAGGCTTACGGGCCGCATTCTGACCGCCGAAAAAGGGGGACGCGTGAGCGGCCGGGCCAAGCTGTCCATCCAGTTGACCGACTTGAACACCGCCGACCGGCAACGCGTGGCAATTCTCACCGATGCCTACTCCCTGGAAGCTGATTCATCAGCCAAAAGCGACGCGGTCAAAACCGGTGCCGGCGCGGCCGTTGGTGCCGCCCTGGGAGCCATCTTCGGCGGTGGCAAAGGAGCCGCCATTGGTGCCGCCGCCGGTGGAGCCGCGGGAGCCGGAACCGTGCTGACCTCACGCGGCAAGCCCGCCGAAATCGCCACCGAAACCCGCATCCCCTTCCGGCTGAAGGAAGCGGTGACGATTACGGAAAAGCTGGACTAGCCCGAGCGGGCTGAGTAAGCCTTGCCGACTACCTCACCGTCAAGGTCACCGGAACATTCAGTGGGGATCCGGCGGCGTTGGGCACGGTGAGCGTGATGTTCGCCTGGTATGTTCCCGGTGCCAAGCCTGCCGGCACCACCGACACGGTCAGCGCTGCCTCCTGGTCTCCAAACCGGCGGTCCAGGCCCAACCAGGTGGCAGAAGTCGTGGCTGTCCACGTAAACGCAGCGCCTGAGAAGTCCGTGATCGCCAGCTTTTGCGCTTCAGGCGTGGGCCCCCCAGTCGTCAAGGTGAACGACAGCTCGCTGGGGTTGGCTCGCACACCGAGAGCGCGGGCCTGCAGGCGTACACCAGCGTAGGCCGCAAAGGCCCGCAGGTTGATGAAGTAGTCTTCCGCGGCTGGCCTGATGATTTGCACCGTTTCGTCGGTCGCCAAGGCTTGGCTGATCCCGTCGAAAACGCACGGAGCGATGACATCATCATCAGCCGAGCAAACTGGAGCAGATCCCCGGCGAACCAGCAGATCCACGTCTCCGGTTCCCCGGTCGGTCTTCACTTCCAGCAAAGGCGTACTGGCCTCCACCCGGACCCGGTAGAAAGTCTCGCTGGAGAATTCACCCGCTTGGCCTTCCAGCACCGCCGGCAGGCTCAACAGACGTGGCACCGGCGTTGATGCCGTCAGCGTGACCCCGCCAAAGCCGCGGTATGCATCCAGCACCACGGTCCACACCCCAGCCCGCGGCGCCGCAATCGACAACGTCTCGGTGTTCCCATCCCGCAAAGACTGTCCCACGTAAACGCCATCCGGATTGGCCAGCCACATGTCGGTGTCGCCATAGCCACCGCGCGTGGTCAACTGCAAAATCGGAGTGCCTGCCGGAACGTTGATCACGGCGAAGCCTGCCTCCCCCTCGTAGAGCGTCACCGGAATCCCGGTGCCCGGACGGAGAGCGGTCTGCACAAAGATCGAAAACCCGTGCACCACCCGTCCGCCCTTGCCGTCCACCACTTCCAGCCTCACCAGACCTCCCGAAAACGCGGCGCTCCACTCCATCTGGCCG
>JBIKMK010000105.1:0-9629 GCA_044359315.1 Bryobacteraceae bacterium
CAGGCCTACACGCTGATGTCTTCGCAGAAAGCTCGCGAGGCGTTTGAGCTGCATCGGGAGCCGGAAAAGATTCGCGAGAAGTACGGCCTGAATCGGTTTGGCCAAAGCTGTCTGCTGGCTCGGCGCATGATCGAGGCGGGCGTGCGCTTTGTCACGATCAACATGTTTGAGACGGTGTTCGACGAGATCACCTGGGACATCCATGGCTCGCGGCCGTTCTCACCCATCTCCTGCTATCGCGACCTGGTGGGCCCGATGTTCGACATGGCGTATTCGTCGCTGCTGGAGGAGCTCGCCGAGCGCGGCCTTTACAAGAACACGATGGTGGTGGGCTTGGGCGAGTTTGGCCGCACGCCCAAGGTGAACCCGGCGGGCGGGCGTGACCATTGGCCGCAATGCTGGTCGATCCTGATGGGCGGCGGACCGCTGAAGGGCGGCACGATTGTTGGTGCTTCGGACGAGATCGGCGCGATGCCCAAGGACCGGCCGACGACGCCGATGGAAGTGGCGGCGACGATCTACAAGGGGCTGGGCATCGACATTCATCACGAGTTGCCCGGCGCGCAAGGACGTCCGATCCCGATTGTCGATCGTGGCGTGGAACCGATCAAGGAGCTGTTCGCCTAATGCTGACCACGTTGCTGCTGCTGTCGACCTTGGCCGCCGATAGCCCCATCCAGAAACCCGCCACCGGCTGGAACTTCCGCCAGCATGTCATCCCTGTGTTCACCAAGATGGGCTGCAACCAGGGCGCCTGCCACGGAGCATTGGCGGGCAAGGGCGGCTTTAAGCTGACCCTGCGCGGCTATGACCCGGAAGTGGACTACGACGTGATGACGCGCCAGGCGCTGGGGCGCCGCGTGTCTTTGGCCGATCCGGCTGCGAGCCTCATTTTGCAGAAAGCCACCTTTGCCATTCCGCATGGGGGCGGCAAGCGTTTTGCGAAGGACTCGCTGGAATACAAGGTGATCTCGGAATGGATCACCGATGGGGCCGCGCCGCCGTCGGAGAAGGACAAGGAAGTGGTGTCGCTGCAAGTGACACCGGCCACGGCCACGCTGAAGATCGGCGATGAACAGCAGCTGAACGTGATCGCCAAGTACGCGGACGGCTCCACCATGGACGTTACGCGGTGGACCAAGTACACCTCGACCGACGAAGGCGTGGCGACGGTGGATGACACGACCGGCAAAGTGAAAATGAATGGTTCGGGCGAAGCAGCGATCACGCTGTGGTACTCCTCTCGCGTGCTTTATGCGCGGCTGTCGGTGCCGTTCCCGAACCAGACCACGGCTGATTCCTATGCCGGGTTTACGGTGAAGAGCTTCATTGATGAGCTGGCGCAGAAGAAGTGGAAACAGCTGAATCTTGCTCCTTCGAAGACGGCCGACGATGCGACGTTTATCCGGCGCGCGTTTCTTGATGCGACCGGCACGTTGCCCTCGGCCGAAGAGGTGGAGCAGTTCTTGACCGATAAGGCCGCCGACAAGCGGGCCAAGCTGGTTGATGGGTTGCTCGACCGCGAAGAGTACGTCGACTATTGGGCGTACAAATGGTCTGACCTGATGCTGGTGTCCAGCCGCAAGCTCAATGCCACGGCGATGTGGGACTTCTACAACTGGATCCGCGAAAGCGTCCGCCAGAACAAGCACTGGGACCAGTTTGCTCGCGACATCTTTACCTCGACGGGCAGCACTCGCGATCAAGGCGCGCTGAACTACTTTGTCCTGCATAAGGACCCAATTTTGCTGTCCGAGAACGCCACCCAAGCGTTCCTGGGCCAGCGGTTGACCTGCGCCCGCTGCCACAACCATCCGATGGAAAAGTGGACGCAGACGCAGTATTACCAGATGGCGAATCTCTTCTCGCGCGTGGGCATCAAGAACGGCGCGACGGCGGCGGAGAACGTGGTGTTCGCGAAGTTGCAGGGCGATGTCAATCACCCGCGGTTGCTGAAGCCGATGCGTCCGGCGCCGCTGGATGGTGAGGCGCTGGCGCTCAATGACTCTCGCGACCGGCGCGCGCATTTTGCGGCGTGGCTGACGTCGCCGAACAACCCCTACTTTGCCCGCAGCTTCGTCAATCGCGTCTGGGGCAACTTCATGGGCCGCGGCTTGATCGATCCGATCGATGACGTCCGCGCCACCAACCCGGCGTCGAACGAAGAGCTGTTGTCGGCCCTGACGGCGGATTTCATCAAGAACGGTTTTGACCAGAAACGTTTGATCCGCCAGATCATGAACTCCAGCCTCTATCAGCTGTCCTCGGAATCGAACGCCACCAATCAGAGCGACAACAAATACTACTCGCGCTACATCATCAAGCGCCTGCCGGCGGAGGTGATGCTGGACGCGATGAGCCAGGTAACCGGCGTGCCGACGGCCTTCGCGGGCATGCCTGCGGGGACGCGGGCGATGCAATTGCCGGATGTGCGCGTGCAGTCGCAGTTCCTTGATGTCTTTGGCCGCCCGGCGCGCGTGATCTGCGATGCGGGCGAACGGTCCAGCGATCCTTCGATTGCCCAGGCGCTGCACGTCATCAATGGCGACACGTTGAACAAAAAACTCTCGCAGCCGGACGGCGTAGTGGCGTTGTTCCAGAAGTTGGGGCTGTCGGATGCGCGCATGGTGGACCAGCTCTACTTGTCTGCTTACTCACGCTTCCCCACCGACGATGAACGCTCGACGATTCTCGGCAATCTCAGCCAAGCCCGATTGGCGAAAGCCTCGCCGGAAGCGGTGAAGGACGCGCGGCGGCAGGCGGTGGAAGACATGGCCTGGGCGTTGCTGACCTCGAAGGAATTTCTGTTTAACCACTAATGCGGACGCTGCTGCTTATTCTCGCTGCCAATGGCTTGGCGACCGATTGGTCGCGCGACATTCTGCCGATCTTCGACAAGCATTGCAATGGCTGCCATGCGGCCACGGTCACCATGGGTTCGCTCAATCTCGACACCTATGAGGGCGTCAAGAAGGGTGGCAATCATGGAACCATCGTCGTGCCGGGCAGCCCGAAGGAAAGCCGGCTCTACACGATGCTGACGGGCGAGACCAGTCCGTTTATGCCCATGGACGGCAAGGTGCTGGAGCCTCAACTGGTGGCGATGGTGGGCAGCTGGATCGCCGAAGGAGCGCCGGGGCCAGCGATGGCTGCCGCGGCTGCGGCGGGGCCGGTGAAGGAGCAGTTCTATTCAATCGCTGGTCTGGCGGATGGCAAGAACGTCGCCCTCGGTGGCTTCCGCAAAGTCACCTTCAGCGATGGCCGCCCCGAATGGACGGGGTTTGCCGATGCCGTGCGCGCCTTGGCGATCTCGAAGGACGGCAAGGTGATCGTGGCGGCGGGCGGCTTGCCCGGGCGGCGCGGAGAAGCGCTCATCAAAGATGGCGTGAAGATCAGTGGCCACACCGATTGCATCTATGCCATCGCACTCTCGCCTGATTCGAAGACGTTGGCCACCGCCAGCTACGACAAGATGATCAAGCTATGGGACGTCACCACGGGCAAAGAGATCCGGACCTTGAAGGATCACATCGACGCCATCTATGCGCTCGAATTCACGCCCGATGGCAAGCGGCTGATCTCGGGCGCGGCCGATCGCACGGTGAAGGTGTGGAACCCGGAAACGGGTGAACGGCTCTACACCATGGGCGAGCCGATGGACGGCATCAATGCGATTGCCATCTCGCCGGACGGCAAGTTGGTGGTGGCGGGCGGGGGCGACAAGACGATCCGGATGTGGGCGCTGGGAGAGAAGTCCGGCGAACTGCTGGCCTCGCAGATTGCGCACGAAGACGCCATTCTGAAGCTGGCTTTCTCGCCTGATGGCAAGCGCGTGGTCTCGACCGCTGCCGACCGTTCGATGAAGACGTTCGACGCCAAGGATCTGACCGAGTTGAAGACCATGGAGACGCAGCCTGATTGGGTGAGCGGCCTCGTTTTTTCAGCCGACGGCAAGCAGTTGTCGGTGGCCCGGCTGAATGGCAGTTTCAAGACCTATTCGATGGAGTAGAAGCGTTATGAAGTATCTGGTTCTGCTATTGTCCGCAGCCGCCGTGGCGGAAGATCACCCCACCGGGCCGCGTCTGACGCCGCCTACCATCCGCGCCGTGGCTCCGCTGGGCGTCTCGCGCGGCATGAGCGTCGAGATGACCATCGAAGGGTTCAACCTGGCGGGTGCGACGCAGGTCTTTTTCTCGGAGCCAGGCGTGAAGGCCAAGATCGTCCGGATCAAGGAACTGCCCGATCTGCCGGACATCCGCATCGGGGCCAACGGCACCCAGTCGTCGATCGACGTCGGACCACTGCCGCCGCGCAATCAGATCACGCTGGAAGTTGAAGTGGCGCCGGAGACCGAAATTGGCCCCGTGAACCTGCGCGTGCAGACGCCCTATGGCAGCTCGCCCGTCGGCACGTTCGTGGTGGAGCCCTACTATGGCGAAGCGCCCGACAATGAGCCGAATGACTCGCTGGACAATGCCTTTGAGACCTTCCTGCCGGCGATTCTGGCGGGGACCATCGCGAAGTCCGGCGATGTGGACACCTTCAAGATCAAGGTATCGGCCGGACAAACACTGACGTTTGAGAATGCGGCGGCCATGGTGGGTACGCAGTTGATGCCCGTGATCGAAATCGTCGCGCCGGATATGTCGGTATTGAAAAGCTACACTGAGGAGTTTTTCACCCATAAGTTCGCATCGGCGGGCACCTACTACGTTCGCATCAGTGATTACCAGCGCAAGGGCTCAGCGGGCCACATCTACCGGTTGAAGGTGGGTGACTTCCCGCTGGTGACCCATGCTTATCCGCTGGGCGTGCGGCGTGGCGCGACGGCTGACATCAAGCTGGCCGGGATGAACCTGGGCGCAGGCGTTTTGAAGGTTGAAGGCAAGCCCTCGGCGGAAGACCCCGATGCGGTGCTGACGCGCGCGGATGCGCCGTCCGGCCGCTCGTTCAACCGGGTCCGCTTGGATTTAGGCGCGGAGCCTGAGGTGGAGGCCGCTGCGACGAAGATGCTGGCGTTGCCCGTCACCGTCAACGGCAAGATCACGAAAGGTCCGCATGAGTTCCGCTTTAAGGCCGCCAAGGGCCAGGAGGTGGTGTTTGAGGTGAAGGCGCGGCGCTTTGGCAGTGAGCTCGATTCGATGCTGGAAGTGCTGGATGCCAAGGGTCAACCGATTGAGCAGGCCACGATTCGGCCGGTCTGGGAGACGTTCACCACGTTGCGCGATCATGACTCTGCCGCGCGTGGCATCCGCATCCAGGGTTGGAACTCGATCAAGGTGGGCGACTTCACCATGATTGGCAACGAAGTAAACCGGATCGAGGCACTGCCGCGCGGTCCGGATGACGACATCATTCTCGAATCGTTCGGCGGCCAGCGGGTGGGCTATTTCGGCACGACGCCCGAGGCACATGCCAACGAGAAGTCTTTCTACAAGGTGCAGGTACACCCGGCGGGCAAGCAGTTCTCGCCGAATGGGCTGCCACTGGCGCGGATCTACTATCGCAATGATGATGGCGGCCCCGGCTACGGCAAGGATTCGCTGCTGCGTTTTGTGGCGCCCGCCGATGGCGAATACCTGGTGCGCTTGGCCGATGTCCGCGGCCAAGGCAGCGACGCCCACTCTTACCGGCTGACGGGTCGGGCCCCGCGGCCGGACTTCAAGCTGACGGTGACGCCGCGCAATCCTAATATCCCGGCGGGCGGCTCCGTACCGCTGACGGTGACGGCGCTGCGGATGGAAGGATTTGCGGACAAGATTGACCTGGAGCTGCCCAACCTTCCGCCCGGCATCACGGCCACGAAGGGGCAGATCGGCAAAGGCCAGACCTTCGGCACCATCCTGCTGACGGCGGCTGCTGATGCCAAACTGCCGGTGGCGGCGCCCTTGAAGCTGATGGGATCAGCTGCGGGGTTGACGCGCGAAGCGAATCCCGAGGACCGGCTGAAGCTAATCACACTGGGCCCCAAGCCCGATGTCGTCATGACCGCTGAGACCCGGGAGGTCGTGCTGGAACCGGGCGGCACGGCCGAAGTGAAGGTGTCGATCAAGCGCCAGAACGGCTTTGGCGGCCGAGTCCCGGTTGACGTGCGCGGATTGCCGCCACGCGTGCGCGTGCTGGATGTCGGCCTGAATGGTGTGTTGCTGAACGAGGATGAGACGACGCGGTCGTTCACGCTGGAAGCGCTGAGCTCGGCCGAGGAAGTGGAGCAGATGATCTACGTCTCCGGCACCGTGGAGACTCGTTCGCCCCAGCAGAACAGCTACGCCGCGCCGCAAGCCATCCGGTTGCGGGTAAAGCGTTCGCCGACGGCCACGCAGTAGAGCAGTAGAGTCCTGTCCCATGGAGACGCCGCCGGATCTGGCTGCGGTTCGGTTGCTGGCGATGGCCTTGCCCGAGGCGCATGAAACGCTGACTTGGGGGCATCCGCAGTTCCGAGTTGCTGACAAGATCTTCTGCGCGGTTGAAGCGGAGCCGGATGGTGTGCCGGCGATTACGGTGAAGGTCGGCAAGCCGCACCTGGGGCTATTTCTCGCCGACCCCCGGTTCCGGCAAGCAGACTATGTGGGACGGCACGGATGGGTAACCCTGAAGCTGGGGCCTCAAGTTCCGACAGAAGAACTGCAGGCGCTCATCGAAACCAGCTATCAGTTGGTTCGCGGGAAGCTGCCCAAGCGGGCGGGCAAGTAACTCGCCGTCGGCCTGGTGCGATCCGCCGCAGGGTCGATTCGGCGAGCCGGTATTGGTGTAGCCCCATGCGTCAGCTTGGGGCTTATTCGCTGACCCGAAAAAGCCCCAAGCTGACGCATGGGGCTAGGGTGGGCATTCAGCTCCTCCGTAGAGCGAGCTTCTTATCGTTCTCGACAGTCTACAGCCGGCAGATCAGCAGTTCGCGCTCGTAGACCATCTCGGACGGCAAGTGGTCATGGAGTTCCAGGAACAGCTCGGCGTGCTCGATTACTTCTTTGCGCCAGGCGGTGCGGTCGAAGGCTTGCAGCGCTTCAAACTTCTCCTTGGGGAAGTCGAGGCCATTCCATTCCATGTCTTCGTAGTGCGGAGCCCAGCCGATCGGGGTTTCCAGGCCCACGGCGCGGCCGCGGGCGCGATCGACAATCCACTTCAGCACGCGCATGTTTTCGCTATAGCCGGGCCAGATAAACTTGCCATCTTTGTCCTTGCGGAACCAGTTCACATGGAACACGCGCGGCGTCTCGCTTAAGCTGCGCTGCATCTTGATCCAGTGCCGGAAATAGTCGCCCATGTGGTAGCCGCAAAAGGGCAGCATTGCCATCGGGTCACGGCGGACCTTGCCGATCGTCCCGGCGGCGGCGGCGGTCATCTCGGAGCCCATGGTGGCACCCACGTAGACGCCCGTGCTCCAGTTGAAGGCCTGGAAAACCAGCGGCATGGTGGTGGCGCGGCGGCCGCCAAAGATGATGGCGCTGATCGGTACACCATCCGGATGCTCCCAGTTGGGATCGATGGTGGGGCATTGCGAGGCGGGGGCGGTAAACCGGGCGTTGGGATGAGCAGCCTTGGCGCCGGTCTCTCTGGCGATCTCGGGCGTCCAGCGGTTGCCCTGCCAGTCGGTACATTCGGCGGGCGGGGTGTCGGTCATGCCTTCCCACCAGACGCCACCTTCGGGCGTCAGCGCGACATTCGTGAAAATGCTGTTGCGCGACAGCGCCGCCATGGCGTTGGGGTTGGTCTTCATCGACGTGCCCGGAGCGACGCCAAAGAAGCCCGCTTCCGGGTTGATGGCGTGCAGACGGCCTTGGGCGTTGGGCTTGATCCAGGCGATGTCGTCGCCGACGGTCCACACCTTCCAGCCCTCAAAACCAGCGGGCGGGATCAGCATGGCGAAGTTGGTTTTGCCGCAGGCGCTGGGGAAAGCGGCGGCCACGTAGGTCTTTTCCCCTTGCGGACTCTCCACACCCAGGATCAGCATGTGCTCTGCCATCCAGCCCTCATCCCGGGCAATATTGGAGGCGATGCGGAGCGCGAAGCACTTTTTGCCCAGCAGCGCATTGCCGCCGTAGCCCGATCCATAGGACCAGATCTCGCGCGTTTCCGGAAAGTGGACGATGTACTTTTCCTTGTTGCAAGGCCAAGCCACGTCCTTTTGCCCGGCCGCCAGCGGTGCGCCGACGCTGTGCATGCAAGGCACCACACGCTTGACGTCCTTGTCGATCTCGGCGATCACCGGCAGGCCGATGCGCGCCATGATGCGCATATTCACCACCACATACGGCGAATCGGTCAACTGCACGCCGATCTGCGACATCGGTGAACCCACCGGACCCATGCTGTAAGCCAGCACATACATCGTCCGGCCGCGCATGCAGCCGCTGAAGAGATCCTTCAGCTTCTTGCGCATCTCATAGGGGTTTTCCCAGTTGTTGGTGGGGCCGGCGTTGTCTTTGGAGAGCGAACAGATGAAGGTGCGGTCCTCGACGCGGGCCACGTCGCTCGAATCGGAGCGGGAATAGTAGCAACCCGGCCACAGATCCTGGTTCAGCTTGATGAACGTGCCGCTCTCCACCAGTTGGGCGCACAGGTTGTCGTATTCGCCTTGAGAGCCGTCTACCCAGTGGATGGCCTCCGGTTTGGTCAACTGGGCCATTTTTTCAACCCAGCGGAGCAGGTGCTTGTTCTCGCTGAGTGGGATTGAAGGATTGCGGGAATTCATGAAATCTACCTGCATCTATTGTCTCAGGCTCGGCGAAAAGAGTCGAACCACGGCCCCGGCTGGCCGCTTCTGGGGAACTTTCTCCTTCGCTCTGGTTAGGAACTTCTCAGGCTGCCCGGACAATTCGCCGGGCCGGCCCAGCCCGGGACACCCCGGAAATCAGCTACAATAGGAAAAGCCTCGCAAGCCGAAGTGGCGGAACTGGCAGACGCAACGGACTCAAAATCCGTCGGGATTCACTTCCCATGTGGGTTCGACCCCCACCTTCGGCACCAACCAAACGAAAGTCTTAAGCGCTACTTGAGGGTCTCAGCAATGAGGCCTTTTCATTTGGTGCCCCGGTCGTGCGGCTGATGTCAGAAGCCGCAAAGATTTGCCCGAGCCCCTGGGCGGCATCCGCCGCAAGAAATCCTGGAAAATTAACATTCGTTTCACTTCAATGAAACGAGCACTGTTATAGCCTTGTGGCACTATGCAAATGGTTCCGCGAATCTCTTCCGTCAGACGGCCTCTCATCCTATTGGCAGCTATCGCTGTGTGCGGCGCCGCCGCTTGGACCGCCGTTGAAAAATTTCAGATGAAGCACCGGACCACCGGTCAATACATTACCGTTCCTGGCCATGAGGGCCCGAACGCGATGTTGGTCAGCGGTTGGAAAACCACCCCGGCGGGCCGCCATCAGGCTTCCGGCGACATGATCCTGAGCGGTCAGGTTAGCCCGGACGGCAAATCATTTGCCTACACCAATACCGGCTACACGCGGCACCAGTTGCACATCGTCGATCTGGCCACCGAAAAGGAAGTGGCCACCTTCCCGATGGAGCAGGCCTGGAGCGGATTGGCGTGGGCCGCGAACAGCAAAAAGCTGTACGTATCGAGCGGCGCGGGCTATGCCGGCGCCGACATCCTGGTCTACGACAAGTGGGATAAGGAAGGC
>JBIKMK010000106.1:0-9616 GCA_044359315.1 Bryobacteraceae bacterium
TCGCAAAGGCAATCTTGCTCTCATCCGCTGACCAGCTGGGATGCGGGTGGGTCCACTGGGGGCCGTAGACGGTGTCGGTGGAGGTTTCCATCCAGCTGAGCGTTGCCCCGGATTTGGCTTCGCTGCGGGCGCGGGCGAAATCTTCGGCTAGCGCGTAGCGGGAGGTGCGCCACTGGCTGCCTTGATTGGAGGCATCGCTCTGGCAGACGGCTTCGATCGAACCCGTGGCCACATCGATCAGCTTGATCCCGCGGTCCGGGTGGTTGGTGTCGCACAGCACCTTCGTTCCCAAGCGATTGGGGGCGATGTGCCAGGCGTTGTATTCGGCAATGGTCGAAACTTGGCGCGTCGTCCAGTCCATCCGGGCCAGCAGGTGCGGCCATACGGTGAAGACGATATCGCCGGTTTGGCCCAGGAACGTCTCATGCACGATGAATTCGTCGTTCGAATGCTCGTACAGGCATTCCATACCCGTGCCATCGCGCCGCACGCGATGCATGCGGGGGGCGGGGTCGCCCGAAAATTCGATCCACTCCGGTTCCAGCGGGTGGAACTGCGGATGGATGACGGTGCGCGGAAACGGGATCAGGTGCGCGGCCCGGCCATCAAAGCGAGCCACAAAAATGCCGTTCTGCCCACCCTGCTTCGCCGCCGCACACAGCCATTCGCCGTCGGCCGAGATGGAGGGCTCACCCAGTTGAGCGCCCTCTAGCTCGGCGATCAAGCGGTCGGCCAAGGAGTAGAGGCGCACACCCCACAGTCCGCCGCCACGGGTGAAGACGATCTCGCGGCGCTCCGGGTTGTCGCGCCACGGGTGCAGCGCGGGGGAGAAGGGGTGGATGGGGGTCCCGCGGGTCAGTTGCCGGAGCGCGCCATCCGGGTACACCTTTGCATAGAGTTGCGCGGAGCCGGACCGGTAGGAGACGAAAAACAGCTTCTCGTCGCGGCCACTGTCATCCGCCAGAAAGCTCGACTGGAGGAAATAGCTGGGATGGCTGATCGCCTCGGCGCTGGTGATCTGCCAGACCCGGCGCCCGGTTTCGCGATCCGCAAAATGATAGGATTCTCCTGACATCAGGCTGTGGCTCATATCCTGGTTGCCAGTGTACCGCCCGCACGGGGCCAGCGGTTCCCGTTTGCGCACTCGCCCCGAGTCATGCTATTCTCATACTTTGTGGCCACCCGGTGGACGTGTGCGCCCTGACAACCTCAAGGACATTTATGTACGCTGTAGTCGAAAATGGTGGCAAGCAATACCGCGTTCAGCCGGGCCAGGTGGTTCGGTTGGAAAAGTTGGCGGGTGACCCTGGTACGCAGGTTGAACTGGGCCGGGTGCTCGCGGTGGAAAAAGATGGCTCACTGCTGACTGGTTCAGACGTGGCCGGTGTCAAGGTGACCGGTACGATCGAACTGCAGGATCGCGGTGCCAAGACCCTGGTGTTCAAGTTCAAGCGCAAAAAGCAGTACAAGCGCACCATCGGTCATCGTCAGTACTTTACGGCCGTTAAGGTCAGCGACATCGTCGCCTAGTTTCACGAAGAGGATTTCATGGCAAGTAAAAAAGGCGCAGGCAGTACTCGAAATGGCCGTGAGTCGCACTCACAGCGGTTGGGCGTCAAGGCGTTCGCGGGTGAAGTAGTCACCGGTGGTTCCATCCTTGTCCGGCAGCGCGGCACGCCGCTGCAGCCCGGTGAGAACGTCGGCATTGGCAAGGATGACACGTTGTTTGCAAAAATCCCTGGCGTGGTCTCTTTCCGGGATCGCGGCCGTGCGGGCCGCTTCGTGTCGATCATTGCTTCTCAAAACTAGGGCCGCTCTTTAGGCGGGCCAGTTTACAAGTTTGTCCGTTAAGTCAATTTTGTCCGTCAGAGTCACAAGGGCTGCCATCCGGGTAGCCCTTTTTTCTTGATCACGCTACTTCGGGCGGGCATTTCAGCCGGGGTAAGGGTTCGCGATGTTTATTGATGAAGTAAAAATCTGGGTGAAGGCGGGCGATGGCGGCAACGGCTGCATGGCCTTCCGGCGGGAAAAGTTTGTTCCCCGCGGCGGACCTTCCGGTGGCGACGGCGGCCGGGGCGGCGATATCACGTTGAAGGCCAGCCCGCACCACAACACCCTGCTCCACTTCCGGTTCAATCCGGAACACAAAGCCGAACGCGGCCGGCACGGCGAAGGTTCTAATCGCAAGGGTGCCGACGGTGCCAGCATCACGCTGCCCGTTCCGGTGGGCACCGTGGTGTACGACGACGCCACCGGTGAGATTCTGCACGACTTTGTGACGAAGGGCGAAACCTTCGTCGTCGCCAAAGGCGGACGCGGCGGACGCGGCAATGCCCGGTTCACCACGCCCACCCATCAGGCACCAACTGAGCATGAAGATGGCAAGCCGGGCGATTCGTTCAACCTGCGCCTGGAATTGAAGCTGCTGGCCGATGTCGGCCTGGTGGGTTTCCCCAACGCGGGCAAGTCCACGCTGATCTCGCGCCTGTCGGCGGCCAAGCCCAAGATTGCCGATTACCCGTTCACGACGCTGACCCCCAACCTGGGCGTGATGTCGTTTGAAGACCTCACCGACTCCCGGACCCTGGTGATGGCCGACATCCCGGGCTTGATTGAAGGGGCCAGCGAAGGCCATGGCCTGGGTCACCAATTCCTGCGTCACGTCGAACGCACGCGCGTGCTGGTGCATCTGGTGGACGTCTCCGGTGCCAGCGGCCGCGATCCGCTGGAGGATTACCGGGTCATCCTGGATGAGCTGGCGCGCTTCAGTTCCGAGCTGGCCGCCAAGCCGCAGATCGTCTGCGCCAACAAGATGGACGCTGCCCAGGACCTCGATGTCGTGGCCGCGCTGGAAGAAGCCGCCGCGGGCCACCCCTTCCTTCGCATCTCCGCCGTATCGGGAGCCGGCTTGAAGGACTTGAAGAAGATGATCTTCGAGATGGCCGCCGACGCCGAAGAGCCGCTCGAACCCCCCCCGCCGCGCATCCAGCCGGTGGAAGTGGAACCGCTGGCCGAAGACGACGACGAGTAGCGTTTAGCGGTCAGCCGATCATCTGCGCGGCGTGCTTCAACACGTCCGGCGTCACGCGCTCTCCAGCTAGCATCCGGCCCAGTTCCTGGATGCGTTGCTCGCGCGTCAGCTCGGTCACAGAGGCTACCGTGCGGCCCTTCACCTCGTGCTTCTCGACGACGTAGTGATGCTCGCCATAGGCGGCCACCTGCGCCAGGTGCGTGACGCAGAGCACCTGATTGTCGCCCGCCACATCCTTTAGCCGGCGTCCAACGGCTTCCGCCACCGCTCCGCCGATCCCGGCGTCCACTTCGTCGAACACGAGCGTCCGGCCCGCCGGGCCGGTGCCCGTGATGCACTTCAAGGCCAGCGCGAGGCGCGATAGCTCGCCGCCGGAGAGCACTTTCTCCATCGGGCGCGGCTCCTCACCCAGATTGGGTGACACCAGGAACGTCACCTGATCCGCACCATGGCTGGACCATTCGGCCGCTTCGAACGAGACCAGCAGCCGCGTGCGCTCCATGGCCAGCGATTTCAGCTCCTGCTCCACCTTCTTCTCGAGCTTCTTGGCCGCGGCCTGCCGTGCAGCCGTCAGCTTCGCAGCCGCGGCGCGGTAGCTGGCCGCCAGCAATTCGCGGCGTTCGCGGAGCTGCTTGGCCCGGTCTTCGGCGGACTCGGCCTGTTCCAGCGATTGCTTCACCTGCTCCAGGTAGTTGAGGATCTCCGGGATGGTGCTGCCGTACTTGCGCTTCAGCTTGTCCAGCGCCGCCAACCGAGTCTCGACATCGTCCAAACGCTGCGGATCGGCCTCCAGGCCATCCAGATAGGCCGCCAGGGTGCGGCTGGCCTCCTGCACCGTTGCTTCGGCCGTGCGCAGTTCGTCTACCGTTGCCGCCAGCGAATCATCCAGGCGGCCCAGCTCTTCCAGGCGCTTGAGCGCCAGCCGTAGATGCGCGGCCACGGACTCGGCACCGTCATCGAGTGCGCCATAGGCCTCGGAGGCGGCCATTTGCAGCTTGCCCACGTTCGACAGCCGGCGGCGCTCCTGCGCGAGTTCTTCTTCCTCGCCGGGCTCAAGCTCAGCGGCTTGAATCTCGCGCTTCTGGAAAGCCCAAAGGTCAGCCTGGCGGAGCCGCTCCTGCTCTTGCGTTTCCAGCTGGGCCAGCTCCGCCGCTACGGCCCGCCATTCGGCATAGAGCTTCGCCACCGGTGCCGTGTCCAGTTGCCCGAAGCCGTCCAGCAGCTCGCGCTGCCGGTCCGTTGAGAAAAGGCCCTGCTGATCGTGCTGGCCGTGGATATCGCCCAGGCTGGGAGCAAGCTCACGCAGTTGGGTGACGGTAACGGGGCGCCCGTTCAGGTAGGCGCGGCTTTTGCCGTTCGCCAGAATCTCGCGCTCGACAATCAGGTCTTCGCCGTCGGCACCTTCAAAGATGGCCGAGACGCGCGCGCAATCGGCACCACTGCGGATCGAATCGGCGGAGGCCCGTTCACCAAACACGAGGCCTAAGGCATCGACCACGATGGACTTACCGGAGCCGGTTTCGCCGGTGAGCAGGTTGAAGCCCGAATGAAAACGGACCCGCACGCGTTCCACGACGGCATAGTTCTCGACGACAAGCTCGACGAGCATCTATCGAAAGTTTAGCGCTGATCGGACGGCTGGCGAGCGAGCCGCGACATTTTATAGGTGAAATGTTTCCATCCAGGCCGATACAATGGGAGTCGCGTGATCTGGCAGCTGATTGATCCCACTAAACCGCTGACGTTCGCGGTGTTTCTACTGCTCGCGGCGGCGTCGCTGTTCTCCTGGACGGTGGTGTTCGCCAAATGGGGGCGTTTCCGGCGTCTCCGGCAATCGAACTTGAACTTCCTGCGGGCGTTCCGCAAGGCGGGTGCGCTCGACCAGCTTTCGCTGGCCCTTGAGCAGTTCCGCGGGGCACCACTGGCCACTGTCTTCGAGTATGGCTATGCCGAAGTGGACCGCCAGGTGAAGGCGCGGCGCACCATCTTCAACCGCACTTCAATTGAGCGCAACCTCCAGCTGGGCATTGGCGAAGAGATCCGGCAACTGGAAGTCAGCCTGAACTGGCTGGCGACCATTGCCACCGTCACCCCGTTTATCGGCCTGTTCGGCACGGTGTGGGGCATCATTGATGCCTTCCAGGCGTTGTCGAGCGCTGGATCGGCCAGCTTGCGGACCGTGGGTCCGGGCATTGCGGAAGCGCTGGTGGCGACGGCGCTGGGTCTGGCGGCGGCGGTGCCGGCGGCGGTCTTCTACAACTGGTTCTCCAATCAGATCCGCGAGATGGGCGCGCGCCTGGAAGATTTCACGCTCGAGTTTATGAACTTTGCGGAACGCACCTACGAGAACCACTAGGGAGAACGGGCGGCAATGGCTTTCAACTTAGGCGGCGGCAACGGGCGCGGGCGGCGTTACGGCGGCGGCACACTGTCAGAGATGAACGTGGTGCCACTGGTGGACGTGGTGCTGGTACTGCTGATCATCTTCATGATTACGGCGCAGGCGATGGAGTTTGGCCTGGAGATCGAAGTCCCCAAGGTGAAGCAGGAGAAAGCCAGCTCCGAGGATCTGCCCGTGGTCAGCGTCACCCGCACGGGCGAGATCTATCTGGCCGACAAGCCGGTGAACATTAATGAACTGGCCGACAAAGTGCGCGCGCAGTACGGCAAAAATGGAAAAGCCGTGTACGTGCGAGCCGACAAGGCCACGTCTTGGGATACAGCCGTGCAAGTGATCGACGTGTTGGGCCGGGCCAAAATTGATGTGCGTGTTGTCACCACCACGCAGGAGGATACGCGCCGGCGCCGCTAACGCTGGCCGTACCACCAAGGGATGACCCAACGCTTGGCACGTCCGCTGGGAAGCTCCATGCTGTTGCATGGGGTGGTCATCGGGTCAGCATTGCTGTGGTCCTGGTGGCAGGCCCGCGGGCGCGAACAGTGGGGAGACCCCAACTCGCAGGGCGGTGGTAGCGTCGCGGTGCAAGCAGTCAGCCAGATCCCATTGCCCGCCCGGCCCGGGCCGGTCAATCCCGTCGCCAACGACACCGAATCGGAAACGCCCACGCCGAAGCAGGAAAAAGCTACGGCTAAGAAGCCGGTGGAAGACCCCGACGCCGTCGCCTTGAAGATGAAGCGTGAGAAGCGCAAGTTGACCGACGTCGCTGCTGCCACGCAACGCTACAAGACGGAAGTGAAGCCGAACCAGGTGGCTTCTGAAGTGGGCCAGCGGGCGGTTTCGCCAATGTTTGGCGTACCCGGAGCGGGCGGTGTGGGCACGGGCACGGGCAGCCCTTTGGGCACTCGCTTTGGCTGGTATGAGGCGTTGCTGCGGCAGCGGGTGGCGCAAAACTGGCGCACGCAGGAGATCCCGGCCCAGATCCGGATGCTGCCGGTGGCCGTGGTGACCTTTACCATCTACCGCGATGGCAGCGTCAAAGATGTGAAGGTGCTGAAGTCCAGCGGGAACTATCAACTGGACTCCACTGCCCAGCGGGCTATCTATGATTCAGCCCCGTTTCCGCCGCTGCCTCCGCAGTTTGAGCGGGACTCCGCGCGGATCGAATTCTGGTTTGAGCTAAAACGATGAACAAAACAATCTCTGCTCTTTTTCTGTTGTTGCTGACGGCGCTGGTGGCACCCTCGCAGCAAAGCGACATCCTGGTGAAGCTGACCGGCGGACAAGTGCCCGTGATCGCCATTACCGACATGCGCGGAACGGGCGACGCGCAAACCAACATGGGCGTCTTTAACCGCACCCTGTTTGATGAAATCGACAACTCCGGCATGCTGAAGATCGCGCCGAAGAGCATGTATCCGCTCAGCGTGCCCCAGCGCCCGCAGGACTTTAGTGCGCGGGGTGTCGTGATGGCCGATTGGGCCAAACCGCCGGTGGCGGCCAACTATCTGGCATTTGGCTACACCGCCATCCAGGACGGGCGGCTGGTGCTGATGGGCTATCTCTACGACGTCAAGCAGCCGGATGCGGCCAATGCGCAAGTGATCGGCAAGCTCTACTTTGGCGACCCGACGGCGGAGGGGGCACGGAGCGTGGCCCAGGAGTTTGCCGCCGATATCCTGGCGCGCTTCGGGGTGAAGTCGCTGGCGGGGTCGAAGATCTATTTCGTGCGGCAGATGGGCCGGGATTCCAAAGAGATCTGGCAGATGGACTACGATGGCTCCAACCAACGTCCAGTGACACAGTACGGGCCGGGCTATACCTCGTTTATGCCGTCGGTGTCGAAAGACAACACGAAGCTGGCGTTTACGCAGCTCTCGCAGAAGAACCCGGCGGTGATTCTATATTCACTCGAAACGAATCGCAAGCTGCCGTTCGTGAATCCGCAAGCCAGCGTTAACTCCTCGGCGGACTTTACGCCGGACGGGCAGAACATCATCTTTTCGTCATCACTGGGTGCCGGGTTTGCCAATCTGTTTATGGCGGGTATCGATGGCAGCGGCATCCGTCGTCTGACAAGTGTGCGGGCGGTGGAGACCGAGCCCAAGGTGAATCCCAAGACGGGCCGGGAAGTGGTGTTCACTTCCGGACGGTCGGGTCCGCCACAGCTCTACAAGATGTCTATTGATGGCGCCGACATTGAACGTCTCACCTCCGGCGAAGGCGACGCGGTGAACCCCAGTTGGCACCCGGAAGGGCAACTGATCACTTTTTCTTGGACCCGCGGATTTGAGCCGGGCAACTTCAATATTTTCGTCATGGATGTCACCAAAAAGGAATACATTCAGTTGACACACGGCGTGGGACGCAACGAAAATCCAACTTGGGCTCCTGATGGACGCCACATCGTATTTTGCTCCAACCGGAGCGGAACTCCTCAGATTTGGACCATGTTGGCCGATGGTACTCAAGTGAAACGGCTCACCAGCCAGGGATCGAACACGATGCCCGTTTGGAGCAAGTAGCCCAAATAGGGTAAAGTGTCGGTTTAGGCTATTGTTTGTTAGGATTGCGTAGGGAGGCAGACTGAAACCATGACGAAACGAAATATTGGCGCCTTGTTGATGGCGCTCACCCTGGCAGTGGGTGTGACTGGTTGTAAGAAGAAAGCGCCGGCACCGCCGCCGCCACCGAAGCCGGTGGTGCAAGCAGCACCGCCGCCGCCGCGCCCGTCGATCACTTTTAGTGCGGAACCGACCACGGTGGAACGCGGCCAGTGCGCGACGCTCCGCTGGAACGCCGCCAATGCAACGGAAGTAAACATCACCCCGGGTGTCGGCAAAGTGGCCGCCAGCGGCACGCAGCGCGTGTGCCCCACCACCACCACCACCTATACCGCCAAAGCTGACGGACCTGGTGGCAGCGACTCCGCCACCGCGACCGTGAACGTGACGGCTCCCCCGCCGCCGCCGCCCCCGCCGCCGCCGCCCGCCAAGACCTCGCTGAGCGATCTGTTGGCGCAGCAGTTGCAGGACGCGCCCTTTGATTTCGACAAGAGCGAGATCCGCGAAGATGCGCGCAACATCCTCACCCGTGATTCGGAAGCGCTGAAGACGATCTTCCGCGACCAGTACCCCAACGCCACCGTCAACGTGGAAGGCCATTGCGACGAGCGTGGTTCCGCTGAATACAACCTGGGCCTGGGCGACCGTCGTGCGACGGCAGCCAAGGAATTCCTGGTACAGCTGGGTGTCGCCGGTGACAAGTTGAAGACGGTCAGCTTCGGCAAGGAACGCCCGACCTGCACCGACGCCAACGAGGCGTGCTACCAGAAGAACCGCCGCGCTCACTTCTCGGCTGGCCAGTAGGCTTGCTGACAAGTGGGTCAACGGTTCCGTTAAAATAGAAGCAAGCGTGGAAGGGGCGGGGCGCAGCAAGCGCTACCGCCCTTTCTTTTTGTCGGATCATATTGAAGGTGGCTATTTTGGGAGGCGAAACGATGATGGGTGCCAAGCGAATGGGACGGTTGATGCTGGTGATGGCGGTGGCTGTCACTCCCGCCCTGTGGGCACAGAAGCGCGACCAACTGGTGGAGATGCAGCGCGACCTGGGTCTGCTGCAGGATCAGTTGAAGACGATGGAGCGCACGCAGGCGGAACGTCTGGCCGCCATCGAAAAGCTGATCACCCAGGCCATCGACAATCAGGGCAAGATCGCCACCGTGGTGGGCGGCCTGGAAGCCGCGATGGCCACGCAGCAGAAGGCCTTGATCGCGCCCGTGGCCACCATTGGCAGCAAGGTGGATGAGCTCTCAACTGAGGTGGGCGGCTTCAAGGAAGCACTGCGCGAAGTGAACAGCCAGATGCGCAAAATTCAGGCGCAGATGGTGGACCTGAACAACGCCGTCAAGATCATGCAAGCGCCGCCGCCGGCCCCCACGCAGGACCCCAACGCACCGCCGCCCGGCATGACGTCAGAAGCCGTTTACCAGGAAGCGATGCGCGCCAAATCGAGCGGCCAGTTTGACCTGGCCGAGCAGCGCTTCACGGAGTTTCTGCGCTTCTACGGCACCACCGACCTGGCCCCCAACGCCAGGTTCTATCTGGGCGAGCTGGCCTACCAGCGCGATAAGTTTGAAGACGCCGTGACAGCGTTTGAGGCGGTGGTGGAAGGGTATCCCGAGAACA
>JBIKMK010000735.1:0-2664 GCA_044359315.1 Bryobacteraceae bacterium
GCGGGCCGTTGCGTGAAGCCATTGATGACACCGCGCGGTGTCACAACGGGGGCCGTCTGCGCGTGCGACAAGGCAAGCGCCACGAAGGCAGTACCCAAAAGAAGCGGGAGACGCATATGCTCAATACCACCCTCTGGTGAAAAAAGTTGTTTTTTGTCTCGTTTCGATGACGGCCTGGGCTGGCTCGCTGGCTGAGGTTCGCCGGGGAATGGAGAAGGCCATGGGCGAGTTCCCGCTCCCCGATCTCCGCCAGCCCCCTGAAGTCCGCCTGATTGAAGAACGGAAGATCGGTGGCATCACTTACCGGCGCGTGGATTACCTGGCGGAAGCAGCGGACTGGGTGCCCGCGTGGCTCCTGCTGCCAACCGGAGGCGGCCGTCACCCGGCGATGCTGGCGCTGCATCAAACCACCAAGTTCGGCAAAGATGAACCGGCTGGTCTGGCCGGAAAGCCCAATCTCCACTACGCCAAGGAACTGGCCGAACGCGGGTTTGTGGTCCTGGTGCCGGACTACCCCAGTTTGGGTGACAACAAGTCGGACCCCTACAAGTTGGGCTACGCCTCCACGTCGATGAAGGCCATTGTGAACCACGTGCGCGGCCTTGACTTGCTCGCTTCGCTGCCCGCCGTGGACCCCAAACGGATGGGTGCCATTGGGCACTCGCTCGGGGGCCACAACTCGCTATTTCTGGCGATGTTTGACGCGCGCGTGAAGGTGGTGGTCACCAGTTGCGGCTTCACCGCCGCCCATCGCTACAAAGGTGGCGACTTGACGGGCTGGAATGGCTGGCGCTACATGCCTCGAATTGGGACGATCTATCACAACTCCCCTGCCGAGGTGCCCTTCGATTTTCCAGACCTAGTGGCGGCGTTGGGCAACCGGGGGCTGTTTGTGAATGCTCCGCTGAATGATGACAACTTTGACGTGGAAGGTGTCCGGGAGTGCATGCGGCGGGCTGGGAAGAAGGCCGTGGCCGTCTATCCGGCCGCCGGTCACGATTTCCCCCCGGCGGAGCGCGAACAGGCTTACCGCTACGTCGAGCGAATTCTCCGGCACTAGTGGAGTGCGTCAGAAACTCTGGCGGTTACGTGGTGGCGCAGGCTGTCAGCCTGCAGGCGGAATTCATTCCGCCTCGGGGCGCGGGGAATCGGAAAAGGCTTTGGTCGGAGGCGTCTGCGGTGGACCGGCGGGACTGAAGGTCCCGCTGCAGGCTGACAGCCTGCGCCACACCAGGCCCCTCCGAGCCTGCCCTCAATCTCAGCGGCCCCCGCATCATCGTCACTCTGTGTGCCGCACTACACTAGGGCGCCCAGGCAGCGAGGGCTATCCGAGTTGAACCAGCGGCGCGGCCCCCAGCATTTCGTCATGAAACGCGTCGCAGCCGACGCACAAATTGCGGTAACTGCGTCCGTCCGGCAGGGTGGTGGTGGATTTCTCGTAGAACTTTTGGACACTCCAGCCCTGGGTGATGCCCATGCGTTCTGGGTGGCCCATGGAGATGGCCTCATAGACCGGGTTTCCGCGCAGGCGGTCCAGCATGGCGAGCAACGGCTCTTCAAGCAGGTTGCCGACGGCCTTCCTGGTCTTGATGCAGCACGGGAAGACGTTGCCTTCCGGGTCAATCGAGACTTCGCTGCCGGAATGGGCGTAGTCCAGGAAGTTGAGCCCGCCGCTCCAGACGTTGCAGAAATTGTCGGTGATGGTGGCGTGGGTGAGGTTGTTCTGCCAGGCGCGGCCGCGCGGCCAGAGTTTGCCGATCCACATATCGGGTGTGGCACCAAAGAAGTGGAAGTAGCGGCCAGTGTCTTCGGCTTTTCGGGAATCGGCGGCCACCAGCGGAAGATGCTCCCGGCCGGCGCTCTCGAACATGGCGGTTAGCTTGGCCTTGAGTGCCTCCTGCGCAGCCACTTCTTCCAGTCCGGCGTGGAAGGCATCGATGCCTGAAACCGAGATCAGCCAGACACCGTACTGATTCAATTCATGGACAAGTTTTGGAGTCAGCAAGTCGCCGGTGGTCTGGACGATCAGTTTCACGCCACCCACAGGCGCGTACTTTTGGCGAAGCAGGTCGAGCGCGGGGTAGAGCACCGATTCCCGCACTGGTTCCAGCAGAATCTCTCCACCGGCCAGGATAATGCTGCCGGTTTTGCGCTGGAAGCCGTCGGCGATATCGAGATACTGCATGTCCGGCGGAAGGTTCGCGATGACGCGCGCGAAATTGTCCCGGCTTTGCCGGACGACCCGGTTAAGATCGCTACCATAGTAAGGATGGAAGCGGTCTTCGTAGCAGTGGGGGCAGGTGCGGTGGCAGAGCCACGTCATGACGTAGTAGATAGACTCCATCGGCGTTCCCATCATAGCGGTGAAGGTCCAGGTTGGTGGCTGCGCGCGGCCCTGCTCATGTTGCTGGCGTCCGCTTCGGTTTCGGCGATGACCGAGTTTCGGGGTGTGTGGATTGCGCGCGATTCACTGGGGTCCAGGGAGCAGATCCGGGAGAGCTTCCGCAATCTGGCCTCGGCGAACTTCAATGCCGTGTTCGTCAACTGCTGGTCCCGCGGCTATCCGCTTTGGCCCAGCGACGTGTTTGAGCGTGAGACCGGTCTCCGCATCGATCCCGCCTTTGCGGGCCGGGATGTGCTGGCGGAGGCCATTGAGGAGGCCAA
>JBIKMK010000736.1:0-2662 GCA_044359315.1 Bryobacteraceae bacterium
CAGGTTGAAGCGATCCGTCGGCACGGCGCCGTTCTCCGCCGCAAAGCCGTTACCATTGGAGCCCACCGCGTTGGTCAGCCCCTTGGCCCAGACGTAGGACGTCTGGAAGAACAGGCCGCTCTTGTAGCGCTTCATGGCTTCCATCGTCACGCCCTGATACCAGGCCTTCGTGTTGGGGTCACGCGTGTAGATGATGTTCCACACGGGGAACGGCCGGCTGAGACGCGCGGTGGCGAAGCCCACGTTGTTGACGCGGACCTGGTTCAAGTCGGGGCTCGAGAACATCTTGATCGTCTGCGAACCGGAGTAGGTGGCGCGGAAACCGATCTGGCCAGGCAACTCGCGCTCAAAGGTCAGGTTCCACTGCTGCGTGTAAGGATCCGCGCCATCAAACTGCGTGGCCCGGCGGAAGTCCGGTACCGACAGCGTACCCAAACCACTCCCGAACGGGCGCGGGAACTGCAAGCCCGGGACGCCGTTCACCAACTGGTTGGGGAAGGTACGAGCGTCGGAAACGTGGATGCCGGTGATGGTGTAGAAAACCGAGCCCAGAATCGTGGCCGTGTAGATGCCGTAGCCGCCGCGGATGACGGTCTTGTTGCCGGAGGGCCGGTAGGCAAAACCGAAGCGTGGGGCGAAGTTGTTGAAGTCGGTAAACCGCAACGTTTCCGGCAGTCCGGCTTCCTTGGCAGTGATGATCGGAGTGTTGCCGATGGAGGCCACGAAGGCGGGCGAGGTGAACTTGCGCGCTTCTTCATTGGCGATGATCACGCGCCCGCCGGGGCCAGGGGCCGCCCGGTCAAACTGCGAAGTCGTCAACGCGTTGTCGTAGAACATCGGGTGGATCTCGTAGCGGACGCCGTAGTTCAGCGTCAGCTTGGGCGACACCTTCCAGTCATCCTGCAGATAGAAGCCCATGTGGTAAGTGACGCCATTGACGTCCTTGCCGGTGTTGGCCAATTGCGTCTGGTTGGGGATGCCCAACAGGAAGTCCGAGAAGCCGTAGCCCGAATACTGGCCGTTGAAGCTGTAGGTGCCCATGTCATCGCCCGTGAAGAACGACGTGATGTCAGTGGTCCGCAGCCGGCGGATGTCGGCACCGAACTTCATGGTGTGCGCGCCCCGGATCCAGGTCAGGTTGTTGGCGAACTGATAGTTGTTGCTCAACGTCTTCGCTTCACGGCCCGTGCCCGGGCCATTGAAGCCGTTGATGCTGATGTCAGGCACCTGCGAACCAGCCGGCGGATCGGAGCGGATACCTTCCATACCGATCGACTTCATCAAGCCCGGGCCATCAAAGGTGCCGTTCTTGCCGAAGGTCGAAAGCGAGGTCTGGTTGGCATACCCAAAGCGAAACTCATTCAGCAGGTTGGCCTTGACCACCCAGTTCCAGGCACCGATGATGTTCTTCGGGTCCAGGCTGGCGGTGTTGGTGCCGAGCGTGTCGAAAAACGAATTGGGCGTGTTGCGGTCAATCGACTTTGAGGAGTACCGGAAGAAGACGCGGTGCTTTTCGGAGAAGTTGTGGTCGACGCGGATATCGAATTGGTCGTTGTTGTTGGCGCGGCCCTGTTGCAATTGGTAGTTGGGAGAGCCGACGTTATCCCCGCTCCGGGTAGCGGCCGGGTAGAGCGCCTCCAGCAGCCCGCGTGACTGGCGCGAGATACGCGCCGTCGGAATGATGTTGCCCGCGAAGGGAACGTTGTTGCCCAGCGGATCGCGCAAAGCGGCGCTGACGGCAGACAGGTTGCCCGCGCGGAAGTTGGCGGTGGGAACAATCTGGTTGATGACGCTCTGCGCGCGGAACTTCAAGCTCTCAAATGCGCCGAAAACGAACGTCTTGTTCTTGATAATCGGGCCACCAAAGGTGCCGCCGTAGTCATTGGACACCTTGAACGGCGTGCGCGCGGCGAAGAAGTCGCGCGCGTCAAAGGCCCCATTCTGGTGATACCAGTAACCGGTCGCATGATACTGATTGGTGCCCGAACGGGAGGTGACCGTAATGTCACCGGCCTGCGCAAACTCAGCATTGTTGTTCGTCGAACTGACGCGGACCTCATCCACCGAATCGGCCGTGGGGAACATCTCCGTCAAGACGCCATTGGAGCGGACGTTGATGTTCGAGATGCCATCCACCGAAGCGGTGGTCTGGAACGGCATTCCGCCACCCACCGAGTAGCAGCCACCACGATCCGGCTGGACGCCGGGGGCGGTGGAGATGATCGAGTAGAACGTATTGGATGTACCGGCCCGATAGTTGACCGGCAGGCGGTTCACTTCGTTGGCCGACTTAGAATCCATGATGGTGGACATGTCTGTCTGCACCACTTGGCTCTGCTCCACTACCTGGACTTCCGTCGTGTTCGCCGCCACTTCCAGCGCCATGTTGGCACGAGTGATTTCGCGGGCGCGGAGAGCCAGTTTCTTCGATGTCGCTGAACGGAAGCCGGACGCTTCCACCAGCACGTCATACTCCGCCGCATCCAGGTTGACGAAGGCGTAGTTGCCGCTGCCATCCGTTTCGGTGCGGCGGGTTTCGCCTGTGGCGGTGCGCGTTAGCTTCACACTGGCCTTGGAGATTACGGCGCCGGAGGGGTCAGTGACCAAACCCCGAAGTTCTCCAAAAATCGACTGCGCCGGCACAGGAGCCGCAAGACAAACA
>JBIKMK010000737.1:0-2661 GCA_044359315.1 Bryobacteraceae bacterium
GCCATAAAGCTGCGGACCAGGTTGTCCACAATGGATTGAGACCCGCGCACGGCGGCGTCCAGCGATGTATCGCGGACCAGCAACGATTGACGCTCCCGCATCACCTTGTCGCGCACGGTCGAGCTAATCCGGAACGCATCACCCCGCGTCTCTCTCACCACCAGATTCTCGCTCTGGTCAAACGTCATCAAGACGCCGCGGGAGCCGCCCACGGCCAGCATCGATTCGTCCATCACCATGCGGAACAGATCCGGCAGCGGCAAGTGCGCCGCCAGCATCGCGCTGACACGGCCAATGGCCTGCGTGTAGCGCTGCTGTTCACTGGACGACACCGTGGGCCGGGCACCCGACGCAGCTCCGCCGGGAGACGAGTCAGAAGTGATCTTCTTGTCGTTGCGGTAAAGCCCATCCAGCGACGTGATCACCGTGGACGAGGAGGGCGTGTCGATTCCGCCATCGACAAACACCACCGTTTCATGGCTGACGCTGGGAGCCGCATCGGCAAAAGTGATCACCAGATGGCCGGCACTCACGCGGTCGCCCGGCTCAATGCTGGTGGGGCTGGAAATCCGGATCCCGTTCACCAAGGTGCCGTTCTTTGATTCCTGATCCTGGACCAGCCATTCGCGGCCGCTCTTCATGATCACCAGGTGCCGGCGCGACAGACCATGATCTTCCGGGTAGGCCAGGTCGTTGTCGGCGGACCGCCCCAGGGTGATGCGGTCTTTGTCCAGCTTCAGAGTCCGCGATGAACCATCGCTGCTGCTGATCACAATTTCGGGAGCCATGAGTATTACACTACTTTAACCGGATGCTGGCGGCGAAGCACGTCCTAAATGCTGCTCTATGAAGACTTTCCTGTACTACGTCGGTAAGCCCAAGGACGCCGCTTCCAACGCCGTCGCGGACGACTTTCTTGCCCGGGCCAACCGGTTTTCGCCCTGCACGATGGCGGAGATCAACCCCACCCGGGTGGATCCGTTTGAGAAGCACCCCACCGCCCGCCGCATCGCACTCGATCCGGCCGGCCAACCGATGGACTCCGCCGCCTTCGCCCGCCTGTTCGAGGAGGCTGAACGTTACGGGCGCGATATGGTCTTCGTCGTCGGCGGGCATGACGGCCTGCTGCCTGCGTGGCGGCAGAAAGCGGACCAACTGCTCTCGCTCTCCAAGATGACGTTTCCGCACGAACTGGCTAGGGCAATGCTGGCCGAACAAATCTACCGCGCTTTCGCAACCCTCCGCGGCCACCCGTACCCGCGCTAGTGTCCTGAAAAGGCCACCGACTCCGAGCCGCGACCAGCAGGAGCGGGCTGCCCTCTTTCCCCAAAGCCTATCTAGCCACCCAGTCCGGTAGCTATTTCACACGCTTACGGGTCCGCGCAGGAGCCGCCGCCGGCACCCGCCCCAAACCAAGCAGTGTTGCCGGTTCCAGGTAGGTGTTCTGCCACTGCACACCCAAGTGCAGATGCGGCGCGGCGCTGCGGCCGGTGCTGCCACTCTTGGCGATCACCTGCCCGGCCGCCACCAAGGCCCCCTCCTTGGCCACAAACTCCGACAAGTGCATGTAGAGCGTGAACAACCCTTCGCCATGATCGATCGCCACCAGGCCGCCTTCAAAATACATCGGCCGGGCGATCACCACTTTGCCCGCCGCCACCGCCCGGATGGGCGTGCCGACGGCGGCGCGGAAGTCCAGGCCCTGGTGGATGCTCTGCGTCTTGCCGTTGTAGGTGCGCCGGACGCCGAAGGGTGAGGTCTGGATGCTGGCGGTGGGCGGGCGGAACGGCAGCGCCCAGCGCCGCTCGGAGCGGACGGCGAAGACGGTTTTCTTCAGCTCACGCTCCGCCTCGATACGGACCTTCTCCTCCTCGGGTGGTTCGAGAAACCGCGGCGCCACGGTGACAATCGACTCCCGGTAAGCCCGTGCCTGCACGACGACGTCCTGTTTCAGCGGCTCCCCGCCGGTCGAGATGGAGAGCGGATAGCGACCGGGTTTGGTGTCGAGCGGGATACCGGCCAGCGCGGTCCAACGCTTGGTTTTGGGGTCGTGGGCGAAAGAGAGCGGCCGGTCGAGGAAGCTACCCTGGGGCGAAGCGGAACTTTCCACCTCGATCAGCAAGGGTGCTCCGTTGAACGGTCTGGCGGGCCAGATGCGGACCGGCCCAGCCTCCGCCACCACGCCCAATAATAGCCAGCACGCCCACTTTGCTCCGATCTTCATCTATCGTCAGCGTAGCAGTGGCACCCGACCCGGGTCGTGATCCGCACTCCCTGGTGCGCCGGATGAAAGCAACGTGCGAAACTAAATCGTTGCATCGGATTGAAAAGCCGCTGCACGTTACTTCACGAATGAGCTGGTTCAAACGCGATAAGCCCGCCATTGCTCCCAACGCCGAGCAAGACCGCACTGTGCGGGCGGAAGGTCTATGGGTTAAGTGCGAAGGCTGCCGTCAGGTGGTGTTCCGCAGTGACCTGGAGAAGAATTCCAACGTCTGCCCCAAGTGCGGCTTCCACTTCCGGCTGGACTCCAAGGCCCGATTGGATCTCCTCTTTGAAGGGCCCTACGAAACTTTTGACCAGTCCCTGGCCTCCACCGATCCGCTGAATTTCGTTGATTCCAAAAGCTACCGCAGCCGCCTGGCCGGCATGCAACAGACC